>NZ_JAAHGK010000025.1:0-17205 GCF_010672505.1 Okeania sp. SIO2B9
TCCCCATACCTTCCTCCAGTATGTAGAATCTACCTCTTCATTCAGTAATTCACCTGAGATAGCTGAAACAAAAGGAATTTTTGAACTAGAGTAATTTACACCTTGGTGAATTTGATCGACAAGTCCTAGTATCGGTTTAATTCTGTCAGTATGATATCCTTCGGCAAAAGGGAGTTCTTTTACTAATACACCCTCTTTTCTAAGCTTTTCAGCTACTAATTGAATTGTTTGAGGATCGCCGACTACAGTATTGCGATAACCACCATAAGAAATAATTTTAATTTCTTGAATGTAGGGTTCAATTGTTTCTTCAACATATTTTTCACTGGCTATAATACCAATAGCTTGACAATTTATTTCTAATTTACTATCCCAAAGCTTTCCAATAGAAACTAATAATTTTAAGCCTTCTTCTAAATTAAATATTTCTGCAATTAATGCTGCCGAGTACTCTCCAAAACTATGACCCATTACTAAGCTTGGCTCTACTCCCCAAGACTTCCACAATTCGCTTAAAGCATATTGAATTGCAAACAACATTGGTAATCTGTAAATATGTTTTATTTCTGACAAATTATCAACTTTGTTTGAGTACAATAATTCCAGTAAAGACTGACCTGTATAATCACTAATAATTTTATGGCATTGGTCAATTGATTGACGGAATTTTGGTTGAGTTTCATATAGTTCTTTGCCCATATTTGGGTAAAAAGTACTGTAGGGGCTAAAAATAAAACCTACCTTCAAAAAATCACTATTTTTAATCCTGTCATTCCAAAGATTTTCTACATCTTTTCCAGCTACAAAATCTGTGAGTTTTGCAAGTACTTCTAAAGTAGATTGTGCTATAACTGCCAAACGATATTCTGACAATGATTGCTTAGTATTCACTAAGAAACAAAGCTCTGATAATTTAACTTCTGGATGTTGTTCTATACTAAGTATAGTATTTTTAGCTAAATGTAATAATTCCTGTTGACTAGAAGCAGACAAGCAAAAAATTTGAAGAGGAAAATCTATTTTTGGTACTGAATAAACATTACACGATGACTCAAATTGATGATTTTTGGTTTGTGCTGTTTCTATCCAGTAACGTTCTCGTTGGAATGGATAAGTAGGCAATTCTACTTTCTGACAAGCATAATCTTGGTCAAACCCTAACCAATCTATTTTCGCACCCCGTACATACAACTGCCCTAAACTTAATAGTATTTGTTGCCACTCATCCACTCCCGGTCGTAATGATGGTAACCATTCTCCTTCACTCTCTGGCAAACATTGCCTTCCCATGCCGAATAAGATTGGTTTCGGTCCGATTTCTAGAAATATTTTATATCCTTGCTGATGAAGAGTTTTCATACTTTGGGCAAATCTTACTGGTTCTCGTACATGACGAGTCCAATATTCAGGAATAGTTATTTCCGCACCTACTTTTTCACCAGTCACATTTGATATTAGTGGTATTTTAGGTTGACTATAGGTTACTTCTTTAGCTACTGCTGCAAATTCTGCCAACATTGGTTCCATCAATGGTGAATGAAAAGCATGAGAAACTTGTAACTGCTTGGTTTTAACCCCCACTGCTTCTAACTTACTACAAATGGTAGCGATCGCTCCACTCTCACCTGAAATTACTATACTTTTTGGTCCATTTATCGCTGCTATTGTCACTTGGGAACTATATTCGCCTACGGCCTCTGTCACTTGAGATTCTGATGCCATAACAGATACCATCTCACCACCGGAGGGTAACTTTTGCATTAACCTGCCCCGCATAGCGATTAGTTTGAGACCATCTTCTAAACTGAAAACTCCTGCAACGCAAGCTGCTACATATTCTCCTACGCTGTGGCCCATTACCACATTTGGTTTTATTCCCCAAGATTCCCATAACTTGAACAAAGAGTATTCAATAGCAAACAGAGCTGGTTGAGTATAAGCAGTTTGATCTATTAAAGATGAACTTGAATTTTCAGCATCTTGATGATATAGAATTTCTAAGAGCGGATGTTCTAGATACGAACTTAGGATTTGGTTACATTCCTCTAAAGCTTGACGGAAAGTTGGCTGAGTTTCATATAGTTTTCTTCCCATATTCACATACTGGGAACCTTGACCTGTAAATAGGAAGGCTAATTTTGGATAACTACTATCACTTGATAGTTTTCCTGAAAATACTCCGACGACTTCCTCCCCTGCTTTGTGTTGCAAAAGTTTTTTCGTTAATTCTTGTGGGTTACTAGCAATGACTCCTAGTCGATGATTAAACTGAGCTCGCCCAGTGTTAGCTGTATAACATACATCTGCCAGTTCTAATTCTCTATTAGTTTCCAGATAATTTTGATAATGACTCACTAACTCATCCAAAGCTTTTTCTGTTTTTGCTGAGAGAGTTAACAAATGAGGTTGCTCCTCTAACTGTTGCGTTTTAACTTGAGTTGGTACTTCCTCAAGAATAACGTGAGCATTTGTTCCACTGAAACCAAAAGAACTTACCGCTCCTACACAACTTTCATCTCCATCATATTTTTCCCATAGCTTACCCTCCATCGGAATTACACCAGGAATCCCTGTCAAACTCATATAAGGATTCAGCTCTTTCAAATGTAAATGAGGTGGTATATATTTATTTTGCAGTGACAACACCACCTTGATTAACCCGGCAATACCCGCTGCCGCTTCAGTATGACCAATATTTGTCTTTACTGAACCGATCGTTAAAGGGCGTTCCGAACCACGATTGTTTCCATACACCACTTCCAGAGCCTTAATTTCTACTGGATCTCCCAAAGAAGTACCCGTACCATGGGCTTCTACATAAGATACTTGATTAGCTGATATTCCTGCTATAGACAACGCTTTCTGAATCACCGCTTCTTGAGCTGATTGATTTGGTGCAGTCATTCCATTACTAGCACCATCCTGATTAATTGCTGTGCCCCGCACCACTGCTAAAATTGGGTCTCTATCTTCTATGGCCTGTTTCAAAGACTTGAGAACTACAACTCCACAACCTTCACTTCTTACATAACCGTTTGCAGAGGCATCAAAAGTCTTACAACGTCCATCTGGCGATAACATCCCTGCTTGAGAGAAACTAATACTCAACTCTGGAGACAACAATAAATTCACCCCTGATGCCAAAGCTAATTCACATTCACCATTCCGTATACTTTGACAAGCTAAATGAACAGCACTTAGAGATGATGAACAGGCCGTATCTACTGTTATGGCTGGACCATTCAATTTCAAAAAGTAAGATAATCTTCCTGCACCGATAGCATTAGAACTACCTGTGGCAAAATATAGGTTTAAATCTTGCTCCTGATTATGTTTGTTCTGTAGCTGTTCATAATCATGAAAAGCAATACCTACAAATACTCCTGTTTCTGTTCCTGAAAGAGATTCTGGATTAATGCCAGCATTTTCTAGTGCCTTCCAGTTTTCTTCTAGTAATATACGTTGTTGTGGATCTATATATTTTGCTTCACGGGGGGAAATATGGAAAAAATCTGCATCAAATTTGTCAACTTCAGAAATAAAACCACCATAACGACTAGATATTTTTCCTGGTTGATTTTTATCGGGATTGTAATATTTTTCAATATCCCAACGATTCAGAGGTACTTCCGTAATTGCATCAATGCCATTACACAGCAGTGACCAATACTTTTGGGGGCTATCAGCATCTCCAGGAAACCGACAAGCCGTTCCTATAATTGCTATCCCATTTTCTAATTGAGCTGCCGAAAAACCTGAATCAGTTTTTTCGGCTTTTGGCTCTGGTTGTGCGATTTTTGGCAACAACTCAGAAATATTCTTGTGTTTAGCCTGTGTTTCTCCCTTAAAATAACTAGCGATCGCCTTTGGAGTTCCATATTTAAAGAAGAAGTTCGGCTCGATTTTTACTTCCAGTTTTTTCTCCAATAAATATTTCAGTTCTAACAGTTCCAAAGATTCGATTCCCATTTCCATCAGTGGGCGATCTGAATCAAAAGAGCATTTCTTATTCATTACTGTCCGAACACAACCAGCCACAACTTCATCTACATCTTCTTCTATTTCTACTTTTTCCTGCTGATTTTTTTCAACTCCTACACCATCAAAACGTTGACGATTATGGATATCGTATTCTATCAGAACACCATAACCTTGATTTTCTATATCCTTGGGCCTATAACCAGGAAGAACTTTTTGAATTTTTGCCCCATGTATTTGATGAAAGCGCAAAATCTGGTCTACCAGTAGTCCTGATTCATTTTTTTTGTGGATATATTCTGCCATTGGTATTGGGGAATAGTCTGGATAATTACGACAACGAGTTACTCCCACAACCCTTTCCACACCACCCATCACAGCACAATACTGAAGCATCCATTCCAGTAATTGATCCCCTAACCCTTGGTTTTGCAACTCTGGCAAAATATTCGTAGCTAGTAATTGTATCACTACTCCTGATTCAGTATGTAATGATGGCACTTCTACAAAGGTTCTATTCTCCAAAACTTCTGTCCGTTCGATCCTTTGGGAATAGATAGCTCCAACAATCTTATCCTCAAGCTCCAAAACAAACTGCCCTTGTGGAAAATTCAAAATCCGCCTCTGAATTTCTTCACTGTCAACCCGGAGATTTTCTGACCAACACAATTCCTCTAGTACTATTAGCTCTGGTAAATCCTTAATTGTAGGATGGCGCAACTTGTAAGGCTTTTTCTCAAAACAATTTAAGGTGATACGACTAAATGGAAAATTCTGAGGATATCGTTTCGAGAACTCCCACTTGGGGAATAAACCTACTTCAGCAGCACAACTGAGAAACACATCAGCTTCCACCAGATGTTGACTTGAGAAAGCTTGTAAAGCATCAAAATGCAGGTTATTACTACTGTCTAAAAATTTGTTTACTACTTCTGGTTCTAAACAATGAACTTCCAGAATCATCATCCCATTTTTAGTAACCACAGAAGACCATCTTTCCAGATGTTCTACCAAGCTTTGTATCATAATCTGGGCCGGAATCAAACCGCCGTCTGAATCTACATAAACCCCTGAGTAAGAAAGTTGACTCCGCTTTTTTGCTGCTTCTAAGTTTTGGGGAGGGATAAATGGGCGATCGTGGTCCAAAAAGGAGCGAATGTGGAGAATTTTTTCTGGCTCGTCAATTCCATGAGTTCTTAAGTCAGATATCATTTGTTGTGGGTTTCCAATATCCCCCTTCATTAGCAAGTTAGGAATACCTGCTAAAGTTAATGCAGATTCTTGCAACGATGCTTGGTTATAATCTACTCCTATCATCTGCACTGGATATTTGTCTAGCACTTTTCCCCTAGCAGATTTTGTACTGATTACTTGATAAACCCGTTTGAGTAGTGTACCATCACCACAACCCATGTCTACAATATAGTTTGGTTGTTCGTAATAGGGTAATTGATTAAAAATACTCAGAATTAATTCGTCTACATCAGCAAAAAACTTCTGGTGTTGAAAACCATTGCTCATTACGTTCAATTTTCGATCGATGTGACTTTCACTTCCTTGTTCGTCTCTACAAAATACTGTTTGACTTTTTCCAAATAATACGTCTGAAATCTGCAACAACATGGGAGTATAGGAAGCGGTAACTCCCGTAATTAGTATTCTCTCTACTATAAATTTACCCAGAGCGGTCAGGCATAAATTATTTTCATAATCATTCGATTTTTGGCTATGTTTTTGGACTGTTATCGAACTTTTCTCAGCCCATCCTTTAGCTATAAATAATGTTGATAATTCTTCTCGTATATGAGGACTTACACCAGAGAATAAAGGTTTTTCTTCCTGGTCTACTGCTAATAAATTATGCTTGTGAAGCGCTAGCATAATTGGTATTATTAGAACTCCATCTAAGAAATCTGCTATTGTTATATCATTAATATGCCACTGCTGTTGAGAAAGCTCTATCCAACTTTTGAGAATACTAGGCTTTTCTTTTCCTAGTAAGTAGGATTCTATAGGTAGGTTGTATAAGTCTAATATTTTTTCAGGAATGGACAAGTAAGCTTGAGAATTTTCTGTGAGGGAGTATTCACCAACTTCATTTTTTGATAGCCAACCTAGGGATTGCATCATTCTTAAGGCTACTTGCAGATGACCTGTGTTTGCTCCTAGGACTTTAGCTATTTGCTGGTGGGTTATTTTTTTTTGTTTGATTAATTCAAATAATCCCTTTTCTCTACAGGCTAAAATTACAGGAATAGAAACAAAGCCGTGTTCGTAACGATTAATTAACTCTAACATTTTATCTTAATTGATTCTCATCCTTTCTTCTTAATTTGGTAGATTTTTGATAATCTTCTTTTATTTAAGTTTATAACTATAACTTGTAATCAGGAATTTTGGCAAGATAATTTTTGTTTGAAGTTTAGACTAAATAGTTAAATATATAGAACCCATTTGGTGCCTATTGGGAAATAAAAGTATTCTCAGGATTTAGACAAAGACACTACATACTCAAAACCATAGTTACTTTTTTTTATTTATTTTTCCGATAGCAAATACTATCGGAAAATGTGGTATCCAACCTTGAAACTGGAGCAATTGCTCTGTTCCATCACAGTCTTGTACTGCCTGTCTCAACAGCTTCCAAAACTTGTCCGAGTCAGCAAGGCTGACCACAAAACTGAATCTGCTTGAAATTGGAATGAAACTGCATACGCTTCAAGATCGAAAAACCACCGCCAAGCTTGATATTCATATTCCACCAGCTTCTCACCACTAGCAACCCTAGCTGTTCTATAATCTAATTCTTCAACATCATTTAAATCATAGGCATTACCTTGAAGAAACATTTCTGGTGGCTGGCCTTGAGCATTCAAAGCTGTAGGATTGGCATAAAGTTTTTTCTGAGTTGTGATCGCATTGATATATGTGGGTAAATCGGAATCTTCAAGTAATTGCAAGGTTATCAAGGGTTCAGGAACATTGATTAGCAATTCTGAACTTTCTGATGGTTCTTGTGGTGGTAGTGGTTCACTACTACGGCCACTTAAACTAAGTGAATTTTGGCTTGGTATATATGGTTATCTTTGGGGAATTGCCTGGGACTATTTAGTTGATATTGTTCAACAGATAATTAACCTTAATCCTCACAAAAAGTCTCATTATCAAAGGGGATTAAAAGCTCTGTCAATGTTAGA
This sequence comes from Okeania sp. SIO2B9, assembly GCF_010672505.1. Taxonomy (NCBI): domain Bacteria; kingdom Bacillati; phylum Cyanobacteriota; class Cyanophyceae; order Oscillatoriales; family Microcoleaceae; genus Okeania; species Okeania sp. SIO2B9. The sequence continues at coordinate 7,176 of NZ_JAAHGK010000025.1, forward strand.
TAATATTTAATTATTTGCCCGAAACGTTTTACCATTCATCTGATTATTAACAAATTTTAACAGGACTTACATAAATTTTCTAGGATTCATCTAATTGAACAATGAATCAACGTAATTGGTAATGTGGGTTCGCGTTGGCGGAGCAAGTGCGGCAGCTATATCGCGAACCCACATCACTACTAAGAATAATTATTATTCTCATAAAAACCGTCAAATTTAGGCAGAGTGGATATCCTTTAAATCCTGATCATACAATAGTTTTGAAGGGCTTGTCACCCCGTGAGCGATGCGATACTTATTTCTGAAATTTGTTGGTAGTTAAATTTTCTTGGCTGAGGGTAAAGCTGATTTTTCTGGATTTTTTTCTACTATATATGAGCGCACCTTTTCCATTATGCTTATCATATCTTGTCAAGTATTGTATGTCAAGGTAGAGCTTCCGTTTTTTAAGATTTTTTTGATAAGGCTTTTAAGCAATGTGCCCATTAAAAAATAAACTTAGTTGCTGAGAAGTGGTAATTATTTTCGACTAGCTAATAGAAGGCAATAAAATTGGTTGGCCTCCTCATATTTATTAGTTAAAACTAGGGCAAAAAGATTCAAGATAACCAGAGGATAAAAAAACAGTCTTATTCTTTTTTTCTTCATTCCGTCTAATATGTATTCAAAATCCCTGCCGTGGCTTCCTTCTTTCTGCCAATATACTATTGACATTCTGGAAGATAATATTTAAAATGCAAAAGATTCAAAACTTGTATATTTGCTAATTATCTGCTAATTCTGACTCTATCTAAATTAAAATTAATTATAAATTATGAGAATATATCTATATATTCTATCAGGAATTACATCAGCATTAATCGGCTGGAGTATAGGGCAATTTATCCTCAGCGATTTAGGCTGGTTACAAAAGTTTCCTGAATTAACATTATTTCCTTGCGTGGCAATTTCTCTAGCAGTTGGCATAGTTGCAACAGATATATTTTTAAGCAATCCCACTCGATTTAAACGCAACTTCAACAGAGGTTTAATACCCCTAAGTATTGCTGGGGGATTAGGATTATTAATTGGTATTGCTTCTGGGGGATTAGTACAAATATTGCTCAATCCACAACTACGAGATAAAGTTATAACTGTACCCGATAAATTTGTCAGAATAGTCGGGTGGATTTTAATTGGTGGAGCAGTGGGTTTAGCTGAAGGATTGACTTGGCGCTGGCGTAGTATAGAAGCAGGAGATAAACGGCGTTTTTTGCAGCGACTTACCATTAGTTTAACTACCAGTATTTTGACTGCTTTAGTTGCAGCAATTATCTTTGAATGGATACGACAAAAAATGGATGGAATGCCCACAGCATTACAAGCTTGGGAAGACACAATAGGTTTTTCTTTATTAGGGAGTTTATTAGGTTTCGTCTTGAGTTTTTCTACCTCTCCTAGTCATCTAGTTGCCCTCAGAGCTGGAGCTGGTTTTGAATATATTGAAAATGTCAATTTTAATCAGTCTGAAACACCAGGGAATTATCCCCATATTCAGAAAGAATTATCATCCAGAATTAAATTTGTGAGTAATGATTTGACCGATAAAATTGAGGAAGGATTATCAATTCAATTACCTGCAAGAGGTAAAATTAAAATTGGTTCAGCTCAGTTGAAAATTATGGGCAGTCAACAATTTGGTGTAGATATTTGTATCCCTGGTTTGCCACTGCATATTGCTGACTTAGACTTAGCATCTAGCCAAACAATTTTAGTACCTAATCTCAAATTTTTTAATAGAATAGAATATCAAGGCGATCGCTTGAAGGAAAGTACGCCAATCAAACTTAAACATAACGATTTAATTGCATTTTATGCCGAAAATGAGGGCTATAATGGTAAAAAATTATTCAGATTTGTCTACTATAATCGCTTCTTGGACCCGCAAGGTTAGTTTATCTTTGTTAATAGTAATTTCCTGCATTAATCCTAGCTTTGCTCAAGTAAAAAATGTAGAAATTATCGAAGCTATTCCTGAACGTAATGAAAGTAAAGTTACCCTGCGAATCAAAGCCTATGACCAAAACAATAAACCAGTAAGAGATCTACAAAAAGAGAATTTTAATTTAACAGTTTGCCCACCTAAAACAGAGCCAAAAACTGGAGAATGTCAAACTTTAAATCCAATAGATATTAATTGGAAAATTCCCCTACCCGAAGAATTACCTCCTGCTTGGGTAATTGTTTTATTAGATTTTAGTGGCAGTATGAAGCAATTAGATAGTAGTGGGGAAAAAACCAAATTAGAAGGGGCGATCGCTGCAATTAGAAAATTTAATCAAGATTTAGCTGACAAGGGAGAAAATACCAAAATTTCTATTGTACCTTTTGGCAAAGGAGGTAAAAATTGTCCGGGAAATCAAGTGACGAAAAAAGAACTAGATAATTTTGTTTTAGCAGGCAATAAAAAGGTTGAACAATCTCTCAAAAAAATAGAAAGTCAACTGGATAATCTTTGTGCAGCTACAGATATTTATGAACCTTTGCGTCAGGCAGTACAATTTTTTGGTAATTCCGAAGATACTCGTTTTAACCCACGCCCAAATTCTAATTTATCTCAACCAAGACGTTCGATAATTTTACTTTCTGATGGCTATCATAGTATTTATGGAAATAGAGAAAATGAACCAGAGTTAGAAGCACAAGACTTTGAAAAACTTGTGTTTATGTTGAAAAGTTATCCTAATATTACTGTGCATACTTTGGGTTATGGTTTGACTCCCCAACAGTTGCAGCAAAAATATGATTTAGAGGAACTTCCTACTATTAGAGATATTAGTGTAAGAGGAGGAAAAAAAAGTAATAATTATTCAGAATTAACGGAACTTGCTGCTGAAGAATTTGTTGACCAAAAACGACTACAACAAATAGCGGGAGTAACTAATGGTATTGCTGAATTTTCTGGTAATGCTGAGGATATTTCTAGTAGTTTAACTGAATTTTTAGAGGCTTTATTTGATGAGTATCAAATCAACTATATTCAGCCAATAAATGCCGACCGTGGTTCGTTACATAATGTGCAAGTTAGTCTCAATTTACCCAATATTTCAGTAGACTCAGAACAACAACCTTATGTATTTCCTTGGGTGTCGCGCTCCCTACCTTTTTTGACCAGATTTATCATTTTCTTATTTACTTTAGCAGTATTATTAGGGGGTGGTGTAATACCATTTTTATTGTGGGCAAAATCAATTAAGCGAGAGTATCAATAAAAGGTAAGCATTTCCTGCGGAATGCTGCGCAAACAGCTATTAGCGGTCAGCTATCAGCTTTTAGAGCTAGGGTTTAATCTGGCTGACTGGTGACTCTTAACCGCTTCTTTAAGTGATAATTTGAAGCACAGCAACGACAAGTTTAAGTTTTGAACTCATAGAATTCAAGCTAATAGCTGAGAGCTGACAGCTAAATGCTTATAATAAAAGTATAAGTTGAGTAATTATGAATATACAAATTAAATTGAAAGAGAAGCTAGAAATTGGGGAACAACTTATAAATCTAGGGAAGATATCGGAAGCAATAGAGCAATATTCTTTAGCTCTAGAATTACAACCAAACTGTACCGATGCTCTTATAGCATTAGCAAATATTTACGAGAAAAATCAAGAACTAGATAAAGCTATTAACTACCAAGAGCAGGTGGTAAAATTAATGCCAAAAAATAGTGATGCCAAAGTCAAATTAGGATCATTAATGTTAGCTGTGGGAAAAGCGGAAGAAGCCATATATTATTATCAGCAAGTCATAGCCATCAACCCAGAGCAACCAGCAGAAATATATTCTCAATTAGGGTCTGCTTTAAACAAAATTGGGAAAGCAAAAGAGTCAATAGTAGCTTACCAAAAAGCTTTAAATATCTCTGAAAAAAAACTTTCATATTTCCGAAAACAGCTAAGGAAAAAAGAAGAGCAAAAAGTTGTAGGAAATGTTGAAACAACAGGAAAACTAGCTCAGAAGTTAATGCAGGAAGGAAATATTACTGAGGCGATAGAAACATATCAACAAGCTTTAATTATTCCTGGAGAAAAACCTGCATGGATTTATCGGGAACTTGCAGATGCTTACCAGAAAAATGCGCAGGGAGAAAAAATAGAAACACTATACCGGGAAGCTATTTCAGTAAATATCCAAGAACCTTATTTTTACTTAAAATTAGCACAAATATATTCTCAACAAAATCGGTTAGAGGAAGCAACTTATGAATATGAACAGGTACTTTTTTTGAATCCCAATCATCTTGCAGCACTTAATCAATTAGGGGGGATAAAAAAGAAAATGCAAAAATATCAGGAGGCAGAAACTTACTATCAACGACTAGCTAAACTTAATCCCAAAAATCCTGGAGTTAGACTAGAATTAGGAGATGTTTTAACTAAGCAAAAAAAATGGGAAGAGGCAACAAAAGCTTATCATCAGGTAATAGATTTGAAACATAAACTTTCAGAAGCTTATCTAGGTTTAGCAAATGTTCTTATGCTCAAGGGAGACTCTTTACAACAACAGGAAAAATCTTCAGAGGCGATCGCTTCATATAACCAAGCATTGGATATTCCTACCAATATTCACATAGAAAAACAAATACATTCTAAGTTGATGTCAATTTATCTCAAGCAAGGAAAACTAGAAGAAGCAGAATTAAGTTACCAGAAATCAATTATTAATAGATACTTAATTAATCACAAGTTAAAAATTATCTATTGCCCCATTCCCAAAAATGCTTGTACTATGTTCAATACTATAATGGTTGAACACAGTGATTATGCTCAACAATACAAAGAGTCTTCTCAAGATATTCATGAATATATTGGCAGACTAGAGGTAGAAATGAGACTTACTGATCCATCCTATATGCAAAATCCAGACTACTTTAAATTCGTTATTTTGAGAAACCCTTTTAAAAGATTAGTGAGTGCTTATTTAAACTTAATTGTTAAAAGAGCAAAACCAATAAGTTTTGCCTATAAGCTAGTTATGGATGTATATAGAGATTTAGGGATGGAGCCTGATATTTATAAGTCTATTACTTTTAGTCAGTTTATTAATTATCTAGCCAACACAGATAATGATCGTTTAAATGCACACTGGCGTCCACAATACACATTTTTGTGCTTAGGGCGATTTCAGTTTGACTATATTGGACAGTTTGAAAATCTCAATCGAGTAAAAAAAGACTTAAATCAAAAATCTCAACTGAAAATCCCGGAAAATATCTTTGAATATAAAAGAACTAATTATAGTAATTATAAATTTGAAAATAAGTTACATAAAAAACATCCCGATGAGTTAAGAAAACTGATTAAAAAGGTAGGTGGATTTCCTAAGTATGAGGTTTTCTATACACCGGAACTAGAAGTAATGGTAAGGGAAAAATATGCGGAAGATATAAAAATATATGAGCGTGAATTTAACCAGGTAGTGGAATTTTAGTCAGGGTAAAACTAGCTCATTAATAGATATCTCCGAGGGGGAAAGTATTCATAGTCATAAAAAAAGTTCCCAGAGAATTTTTCGGAGTGATATAGGTGATAGTAGTTTTCAAAATTGTAATTTTTCAGATTATTTAAAGTTGAATTATTACCCGGAAGATATATTAAATTATTTTGGTTATCAATTAATAGATGAAAACCTAGAAAGAGGCTTTAAGCAATTGGCGGTTGAGTTAATTGCTCTCGATAAAGGAATAGGAATAGAAGCAGAAGAAGCAGAACAAAATTTATTATATGGAGCTGTTTATATCGGAAATATTTTGCAATTTGCGCTGTTGAAACCACAAGAAAAGCAAGTTAAGCAAGACCTAAGCTGATATCGAGTACCTAATGATTTAGAAGACTTAATAACAATTTCAGTAGCAATTATCACTGGAGTTAAAGAAGAGAATGAAGAGTAGATAAATAGAAAAACAATCACATTACTCTGTGTGATATAATTTATCAGGAAAGGCAAAAGAAAATTCTCATTGTTCCTTCTGCCTTCTGCCCTCTGCCTTCTGCCTTCGTTTATGAATAGACGATTTTTTCTCCAGTTAATATCGACAACATCAAGCTATATTTTTCTCAATAATTTAGCCAGCTTTGCCACAACTAATCCTCAATTATTAAATCAAACATCATCTTCTATGTCATCAAATTCCTCGTTTTATATGCCAGATGAAACCGAACCTCATTTGTGTACTTGGATGGCATTTAGCGCAAGTAAAGATATTTGGGGACGTAAATACTATTCTGGAGTACAAGATAATCTAGCAAACATCGCTAGAGCGATCGCCAAATATGAACCCGTAAAAATGTTAGTTCGTGAGGCAGACTATGATGTGGCAGCAGCTAAATGTAGCTCTAGTGTAGAGTTGATTGTTTGCCCTATAGATGACCTTTGGATTAGGGATACAGGACCAGTTTTTGTGGTGAATGAAGCAGGTCAGAAAGCAGCCATTGATTTTAATTTTAATGGTTGGGGAAACAAGCAATATCACAACCGCGATGCTGAGGTAGCTCGCTTTGTGGCACAAAAATCTGGAGTACCGTTAGTTAATACAAAACTTGTATTTGAAGGAGGTGGTATTGAAGTTGATGGTCGCGGCACAGCGATCGTGACTGAAAGTTGTATTATCAATAATAATCGCAATCCTGGTTGGAGCAAAATTGATTGCGAAACAGAATTGAAGTCTTTATTGGGGTTGCGTAAAATCATCTGGTTACCAGGTATCAGAGGTTATGATATTACCGATGGACATACAGATTTTTATGCCCGTTTTGTTCGTCCCAGTGTTGTTGTTGCTGGATACGATCCAGACCCTGAATCTTTTGACCATGCTGTTACCAAAAAACATTTAGAAATTTTGCGGTCCTCAACAGATGCGGATGGGAAAAAACTAGAAGTTGTTGTGCTGGAAGCACCGAAAAGAATACGACCGGGATACGAAAGTGATGACTTTGCAGCAGGATATATTAATTTTTATGTGATTAACGGTGCTGTTATTGCCCCAGAATTTGGCGATCGTCAGACTGACCGTCGTGCCAAAGAAACTCTAGCAGAACTTTTTCCCAGTCGAGATATTGTACAAATTAATATTGATGAAATTGCGGCAGGAGGGGGAGGAATACATTGCACAACTCAGCAAGAACCATTAGTTTAGTTAGGTATCGGTTAAATACTTAGGGTCTGCTGAAAAAATTGGTTGGTGGGGGTAGGACACGGGGACACGGGGACGCACCAGACGCGGGGACGGGTCGATTTGTGGGGGAACAGACAACGGTTTCGGCCATTTTATGTGAAGGAATTTTCTTGAATTTCAGCAGAAAATTTCAGTAAATTGATGCAAATAAGAGCCATAAACTTGGAGATCAACTGAATATAAAAAGCTCCATTACTGTAAGCTTTCCTGACTTTTAGCTTTATTCAGTAAGTCCTACTTATAGAACCCCTAAGCGTATCTTCATAAATATGCGCGTTTTTTTAGCTAGGAGACAGGAGACAGGAGACAGGAGGTAAGAGGGAAGAAGGAAGAGGGAAGATGTGGGGAGAAATAATACAAAAAATTCAACACTCCTTCAGATGATTTTTCTTCAAAATTGATGCGCGAAAAGACTTGACTAGCATAATTATATAGATATCAAATGGGTTCTATAAATAAATGACTCAGGAGTCATGACTCAGGAGTCAGGAGGAAATAAAGAAGAAGAAATGAAGGAAGAAGGAAAAAACAAGAGCAGAAAAAGGAGAAAGTTTTTTATCACTAATTATCCGGACGTAATATAAGTATTCAACCGGACATAATGTCACTCTTCTGTTACTACTTCAGGACGACCCCACAAAGTTGACTCGCAATTCAGTTCGGGGGGAAAATCTCCTGTTTCTACCTGTCCTCGCACATCCTCTACGTTTTTCCAAGCTAATAACTCAATATATCGTCGCGCCGCACCCAGGAGATTTCCATCCAAATCATAAGCTTCCAACCAACCATCATCACCGTCGGTAACGACATAAATAATCTCGATCGCTTCTTCTTCTACTTCCATCCTATAAACTATTACCGATCCCCAGTCTCCCATTTCCACCGTTCCTCTATAAAATTGATAGGCAGCATAAGCGTTTTCAGACAACTCTTGGGGGTTAAGTCCGCCATCGTCCCAAATTTGTTCATCAGTCTCTCGATCTTCAATATATTCTGTATAGCGCTTTTGCCAATAATCTAACAATTCAGTTGCTATTGCCTGTCGAATTTTAGTTTCGCGGTCTTCAAGAGGCAACCCAGAAGAATTATCAAATGTCATAATTACCTTCCTTATTCAAGTTAAAAAATTAACTAATATTTTCTACTACCTAAACCCCTAAACTTCCCAACTATACACCAACAAATACATCATAAAAGTATCGCCTGTATAAGTCACAACTAGGCATAACTAAATTATCTTCTAATTGTACAACCAAGCCCATACTTTTTAACTTAAATGCCAGTACCTGTTTTAACTCTACAGGAGTTATAGCTCGCAATACCTGTTCAAAAGCTGTTTTAAGTTCTGGATATTGTTGCAGATTTTGTAAATGTTGATGCAAATGGTTACTATAAATACCTGTGTCTGTAGCTGCTGTTTTGATTAAGCTTTCTAAACTGGCATGATGACATTTAATATGATAAAAAGTAGTATTAATTAGATAGGGATGACCACCCACTAATCGCATTAATTGATTTTGTTCTTGTGGTAATAGCTCTATTTGATAACGATGTGCTAATTCCTGGATTTGTTCGAGAGTAAATGGGGATAAATCTATAGCTATTCCCATATTAAAAGGTGATTTATTAATATTCATTGCAATATAAACTTCTGTGGATTTTACTAAAACTATCCGCAGTTTTTGCCAGAGTTTAACTTCCTTTGTTTCTCCATACCAAGAATGCAGCATTGACAGAAAATCATTAGCTATTTCTGGAGACTGAAAAATATAATCTACTTCATCTATTGCTAAAACTATAGGATCATCTATGATAGAAAGCAAATAATCTTGAAAATATAAAGTGCAGCTTTCTATACTACCAATATCTTCGTCCCAATATTCATTCAATTTAGATTCTAGCTGTAATTTTCTTGTTACACTAGCACAAAACCATCTTAAAAACTTATTGATATCTTTGATAACTGTACTATCAACTCTTCGTAAACTTAATCGTACTGTCTGATATTGTTGTTTGATAGCATAACCAATAGTTCTCATTAATAGAGAAGTTTTTCCCATTTGTCTGGGTGCTTTTATACGCAGAAATGATCCTGGTTTATTAATTTCTGAATAACAGATTAATTGTTCCTTACGTTCTATATAATATGGAGAACCCATAGGGATTCTACCATCTAGTAATTTACAATCATTAATTTCGGAAATTTCTGAATATTGGATTATATTTGTATTAATTAAGCTGGTTTGTGCAGCTTGCTTTCTATTTGCTTGATAAATCAATAGTTGTCTTTCTAATACAGAAAGGCAGTTAGTTTTGCTAATTCTTTCTTTGAGAATATTACTTAGTAACTTCCATAATTTAGGAGCCACATTTTGGCTAATATAATCTCGAGAGTAATCTGATTTGGAGGCTATTTGACTATAGGTTTTTCCAGACAAAGATAGTCGTAGAACTTCTCTTTCAATGTCTGACAGAGATTTACCTGTTTTAGCTGTTACTAACTGTTCAGTAAATAATGATATTGATTCGATGGCTGTCATGCTGACTCTGACCCTCCACTTGATGAGGGTATAGAGTGATTTTCCTAAAAATAATCAGAATTCATTTATGATCATAATTATAACATACTATTTCTTCTCTCACGCTTTTTAATTTACACTTTTACACACAAAAATATAATTATAGCAGTCATAAATAAGTTATGATACCATTTCTCCATGAAGTTGCCCTTAATAAAAGGTAAAAGCTATTAGTAAAATTCAGGTTTGGGTAAGAATTATTAAGCGCATTATTACAGAGAAATGGTATCATAACTTATTTATG
>NZ_JAAHGK010000250.1:0-7131 GCF_010672505.1 Okeania sp. SIO2B9
TCTAGTATATCTGGTTTGTTACTACGTCCAAAACAAGATATACTAGGAGAGAAGGTCAGAGCATTAAAAGTTGAGCAGGCAACGGCAAAAGCAATAGTCAAAGCAAATTGTTTGTAAATTACTCCTGTTGTTCCAGGGAAGAATGAAACCGGAATAAACACAGCCATCAATACTAAGGAGGTAGCGATCGTTGCTCCAGTAAGTTCCTCCATCGCATCCAATGCTGCTTGCCTTGCCTTCATTCCTTGTTCAATTTTACTTGAGACTGCTTCCACAATTACGATCGCATCATCCACCACCAGACCTGATGCTAAAGTACAAGCAAACAAAGTCAGAGTATTAATTTCAAAATTCAAAATTTTCAAACCAGCCATTGCCCCAATTAAAGCTACAGGAATAGCGATCGCTGGAATCAAGGTAGCTCGCCAATCTTGTAAAAAAATAAAGATAATCAAAACCACTAATCCTACAGCTTGGAGTAGAGTAATAACTACCTCTTGCAATGATACTTCCACGAATAACGTTGTATCATAAGCAACGCTATATTCTAATCCGGGGGGAAAACTCCGACTAAGCTCCAGCATTGTAGCTTTGATTTGATTTGCTGTTTCTAGAGCATTACTGCCAGGAAGTTGATAAATTGCTAAACCCGTAGTCGGGTCTCCATTGTATGTGGTAACTAGATCATAATTTTCCGCTCCAAGTTCAGCTCTACCTATATCTCTAACCTTAACCAAAGTACCATTTTCATCTACTTTCAGCACTAAATCCTCAAATTCTTGGGCATTTTTTAACCTACCAATAGCTTGCAGAGGAATTTCATAAACTAAATCTGGTGGTGCTGGGTTTTGACCAATTTTACCTGCTCCCACCTGAATATTTTGTTCTTGCAAAGCATTAACTACATCCTGAGCTGTTAATTCACGAACTGCCATTTTCTGGGGGTTAAGCCAAATGCGCATGGCATATTTCCGTTCTCCTAAAATTGTCGCCTGACCAACTCCAGGAATACGCTTAATTTGATCTAAGACGTTGAGATCAATATAGTTACTCATAAAGTCAGGACTGTAGTAAAAGTTGCCATTTTCATCTTTTTCTGAGTAAGTGGCAATCACTAAGAGAATATTAGGAGATGCAGCTTCTACAGTAATACCTGTTTGTCTGACTAAATCTGGTAAAGAAGCTTCTGCTTGAGAAACTCGGTTTTGAACATTAACCTGAGCGGTGTCTCGGTCTACATCATTAGGGAATACAATATTAATACTCGTCTGACCGCTATTACTGGTGTTGGAATACATATATTTCATGTCTTCAACACCGTTAATTTCTCTTTCTAAAATTGTGGTTACGGTATTTTCTGTGGTTTGAGCATCAGCTCCAATATAGGTTGATGATACTTGAATTTCGGTATTAGCTAGTTGTGGTAATTGGGCAATGGGCAACAATGGAATTGAAATTGCCCCCGCTAATATAATTATGATTGTACAGACTGTCGTTAAGACAGGCCGTTTGATAAAGGTATCAGCAATACTTAAAAGCATAATGAATCAGTTATCAGTTATCAGTTATAGCGCTGCGCGCAGGCAACAGGCAACAGGGGGAATAAAAAACCTATAATATAAGATTTTAGCTATTGGACACCTCTTATAATTTGTAAATATGCCAGCGCACATTGCTATAGAATCCAGTTATATAATAAACATCTCCAGAAAAGAGGGAATAGGGAATAGGTATGGAGGGGGAAATAATTGATAATTTCTGTACGATAATTGATTTGATTTTTGATTTTTGGAGATGTCTAATATATTTAGAATTCTATAACTACTTCAATATTCTGTCCCCCATCTCCCCATCTATATTTTAGAGGGACTGTTTCTCATTTTTCTTCTCAATGGGATTGCCCAATTCAGAATCATCAGCAATAGGTATACCATTCCGGAGTTTTACCACACCGGAAACAACTATTTTGTCAGTGCTTTTCAATCCCTCAATTACTTGATAATCTTGACCTTGAATGCTTCCCAACTTCACAGGTTTTTGAGTTGCAATCAACTTTTTCTCACCATCCATGATTTTCTCTTCTGCAACAAAAACAAAAGCTTGATCTCCGATCCGTCTGACAGAAGTAATAGGAACAGTTAATCCTTGCTTTTCTTCCCAGATGACTCTTGCCTTTACCTGCTGGTTAGTTTGCAGTTTCTTTTCCCCATTGTCATATATTGCTTTAACTAAAACAGTTTGAGTTCCTTGACCTGTATCTGGAGAGATAAAAGATATCCTACTGCTACCAATTAATTGACCTGTTTGTTGAAGTAATTCAACTCGTGTACCTAGTCTAATTTCAGGAAGTCGGTCTATAGGAATATTAATATTAGCTTCTAAAGTATTATTGTCCTGAATAGTGGTTAATGGAGTTTGACTATCTACATAATCACCCACTTTCGGTTTTACTTCTCCAACCACCCCACTAATAGGAGCAAGAATATTGTAATATTGTAACTCTACTTGTTCTGCCACTGCATTTGCCTGAGTTTGTTGTAGTTGACCGCGAACTTGAGCTACCTGACTTTCCTGAGAGGAAATTTGTTCGTTTTGAGCTGCTATTTGAGCATCTAAAGTTTCAATACGACGCTGCAAATCTTTTTTGGCACTTTCTACCTGTGCTTTAGCAGCATCTATAACTTCTTTTTGAGCTGCTATTTGAGCATCTAATGTACCTGTGCGTCTTTGTAAGTCTTTTTTGGCACTTTCTACCTGTGCTTTAGCAGCATCTATAACTTCTTTTTGAGCTGCTATTTGAGCATCTAATGTACCTGTGCGTCTTTGTAAGTCTTTTTTGGCACTTTCTACTTGTGCTTGTGCTGCATCAATTTCTTGTTCTATAGCATCTATTTCAGCTTCAGCTTGTCTAATGTCACGGGTAGCTTGGTCAAACCTTTCTTTAGGGACAGCTCCTTCTTCATACAAAGTGGAAAATCTTACTTGTTCAATTTTTTGGTATTCTAAAGTCGCTTCCCTTCTTTCTTTTTCAGCTCTTTGTGCTCGTAAAGCTGCTTCGGCATCTTCTAATTGTGCTTCTTCTGATAAAGAACTTGATTCAGCTAGTAATCTATTTAGTTCCTGACGCTCTGACCTGAGAGTTGCTTGAGTATTTTCTAAATTAGCTTCTTCAGACAGAAAGCCAAATTCAGCTAGTAATCTATTTAGTTCCTGACGTTCCCTCCGGAGGTTTGCTTCAGCATTGTCTAGATTAGCTCTTTCAGAATTTAATTCTCTTTGGGCAATTAGTTCCGTTTTATCATCTCTCAAGGCTCTTAGTTGAGCTTCTGCACTATCTAATTGTGCCTGAGCTGAACTTATCTGAGCAATATTACTATCAAGAACTGCCTGTTGTTGAGAAGGATCTATTTGCAGTATGGGGTCTCCTTTTTTAACTCTGTTACCTAGTGATACAAATACTTGGCTGACTTGTCCACTTACTCTTGGCGTAATAGTTGCTCTTTCTTTTCCTTCTACTGTTGCGATATACTCTGTGCTGTCTGCCACTTGAGTTCGATCGACTCTGGCTATTTTGACGGCAGTAGGTGGGGGTGCTGCTGCTTGTGGTGTTTCACCTCCACAGGAGCTTAATATAAGCACGGATAACAGCAAAGGCCAATATCTAGCCTGGTTGACTAATTTACTATCCATTGGTATTAAGTTCACTGGTAAATTATCTTCTCAATTCTACCTTGCTCTTGTAATGAAATTATTTAACCTGATTAAGAGAAAGATCAATTCAGTTGTCAATGGAGGAGTCAGGAGGAAAAAAGAAGGAAGTTTTTTATCACTAAGACCATGCATGAAAAAAGAATGTGACGAATAAATTGATTACCTTATATTCTTGTATTTGCTACTATTTAATGCTGTTTTACCTCCTTTACTATTCCCTCCATACCTTTTTCATAGTACTTGGTCTCCACATCCTAGTGTTTAGCTGCAAAAATTAGTAATATTATTTTTGAGTTGACTTCGTTTGAGTTTAGGTGAGTTTAGGCTTTTTTCATTCTTCTAATAAATAAATTAACTTATACAATTAGACACTAGATAAAAACGCTATAATTTAAAACATTTTTTCTGGGAAAAATTACTTATAGCAATCCTAAATTGGTTGTGATATATAATTCAGGTAATTATATTATGTTCCCCTTCCAGGGGAGCTGCGCTAACGGATAATCAGTTATAAAAAAACTTCTGGCCTTGAAGCTTTCTTTCCCTTCTACCTTCCCCTCCTGGCAGGGGGAGGGGCGAGGGGTGGGTTGCCTTCTGCCTTCCTTCCTGCAAAGTGTAAGTATTCAACCGTTAGCGTAGCTCCCCCGGAGGGGGAACATGATATTAGTTATCGTATCGTGCTCGGAGTCAGGAGTCAGGAGAAAGTCAGGATGAGAGTGGGAATTATCTGGAGATATTCTGGCATTTTATATCTGCATTGAATGGAAGTAGAAAGTGCGATAACTGTATAACTGGATTTTATATGACAATTTTGATCATAGTTAATTTGAATTGAAAACCTTTAAAATTCTGACTCGGTCTTCCTGACTCCTGTACGGGCGTTTTGCTAGCGTACAACTACGTTAATGCTCCGCGAAATGTAAAGCGGAGGCCGTTAGCTTCGCATAACTATCGTTAACACTCCTACCATCAAAATATTACAACTTAAATAGAATTGCTATAATAATCAATAACTTGATTCTTAAATCTTGAATAGTAATAATTCAATTTACTTAGAACTATATTAATATATGGAAACTACAAATTTTCTAACTTGGTTACTCTTTTTTGGATTAATAAGTAGCATTGGTATTGGTGCTATGATATATGCTTATCATGGAAAAGGTAGTATTTCTGTCCTATTTACAGAATTCATTTCAGCATCTTCATCAATACCATCAGAGGCAGAAGTAAATTTTCAACAAGGATGTGAGGCTTTTCAAAAGGGAAATTATCAACAGGCAATAAATAAGTTTGCTGAAGTTCTGAAAAATAATTCAACTATTGCTGAAGCTTATCATAATCGGGGTTTGGCTTTTGCTAATCTACGTCAAGATGATGAAAGTGTAGAAAATTTTTTGCAAGCTGGAGAATTATATATAGAACAAAAAAATCAAGATGCTATGGTAATTTTGAAAAAAAATTTGGAGTTATTAAAGGCTAGAAAAGAAGCCAGTTCCGCTACGCGGAAGTAAAAAGTAAAAAGTTAAAAGTCAAAAGTATTGAAAGGGGGGTTATATATAGAAAAAAAAATCAAGATGCTATGATGATTTTGAAAAAAAATTTGGAGTTATTAAAGGCTAGAAAAAAAGCTAGGAAAACTCCTAGTTAATTGTTATAAGCTAGTTTTTTTAGGAGTTATATCAAATCGGTTTGATTGAACATAAAAAAAATATCCAATTGTCATAACTACCCTCATCTTTGTGATTCTCTCTCCTTCTGACTCCTGATATAGATGGAAAATTATATAATATAATATATGTTTATAATTCTATTATTACTTCAATTTCCCCTACGGGTACTTTGGCAAAAAATATGTTAATAAAAGCATCAAACTCTTATATGGTCTAGGTTTTACATTTAATCAACCTTTTTCCTGATATATCTAGGTTTTCCTGCGGAATGCTACGCAAAGAGCCATTTTTAGCCAGAGCAACGTATTTCCCTTACCCCTACTAGCTTTGAAGGCATTTTAACTGTGAAAAATATTAAAGTACCCCTACTCCCCTACTCCCCTACTCCCCACCCCTAAATAGTATGATAATTATTCAACAAGTATTTTATTTTTTGAGGGGGTAATCATGGGATTAGGTATTTTAATTGATGGTAAATGGGTCTCTAAACGAGAACAAGAAGATTCTCAAGGTAGATTTATTCGCCCTAATACTACATTTCGGAATAAAATTACGCCAGATAATTCTAGTGGGTTTAAGGCAGAAACAGGACGTTATCATCTATACATTTCTTGGGCTTGTCCTTGGGCACATCGAACTGCAATTATGCGAAAGTTAAAAGGATTAGAAGATGCTATTGGGTTGTCAGTTGTAGGGGCAGTAATTGACCAAAATAGTTGGGAATTTTCTGATTCTGAATCAGGATGTATTCCTGATACTATTAATCATACTAATTATCTTTGGCAAGTTTATCTTCAAGCTGATGTTAATTATAGTGGGAGAGTTACCGTACCTATACTTTGGGATAAGGAGAAAAATACTATTGTTAATAATGAATCCCGTGAAATTATTCGGATGTTTGATACTGAGTTTAATGGTATTGCTAGAAATGACCTGAATTTGTGTCCTGAAGATTTAAAAGATACTATTGAAAAAACTCTTGATACTATTTACCAGCCAATTAATAATGGTGTTTATCGAGCGGGTTTTGCAGGTTCTCAATTAGCTTATGAAGAAGGAGTAAAAGATTTATTTGCTGCTTTAGATTATTGGGAAAATATATTATCAAAACAACGTTATTTGTGTGGTGATCGCTTAACTGAAGCTGATATTTGTATGTTTACTACTTTGCTTCGTTTTGACCTGGTTTATTATGTTCATTTCAAGTGTAATTTACGTCATATTTGGGATTATCCAAATCTCTGGAATTATCTGAAAGATATTTATCAATATCCAGGGATAAAAGAAACTTGTAATTTTGACCATATTAAACGGCATTATTACATGAGTCATCCTAATGTTAATCCTACTAAAATTGTACCGGTTGGTCCGGAGATTGATTTAGATTCTCCTCATAACCGTGGGTCAATGTAAGGTGAGCATTTAGTTGTCAGCTATCAGATATTAATATCTGAATTTTTACAATGTAAGTTAGTTGGGAAGAAGGAAAAAGACATAAGTTAAAATAGAAACTTTATACTTTTTCTTTTTTCCTTAATCTCTGACAAAAAACAGTAAAAAAAATCCTAACTACTCAACATAATTTCAATACTTTCAGCCTTTTTTCTCGATATGTGTGATATGATAAATTCAATATAATCCATAGGTATTTACTGCCTAATACAATTTTAAAGCTGCAAATATTGATTATTTCGTTGTTTAAAGCAGCGATCACCTCATATATCTCCAACCATAATGAACTAATTTT
>NZ_JAAHGK010000251.1:0-7124 GCF_010672505.1 Okeania sp. SIO2B9
TCAGTAACACTTTCAATCTTGAGAGCCAACTGTTTTTTAGCAGAACTTTGTACTCTCCAGATTGAAAGTGTTACTGGGAAAGGTTTACAGCATCTACTATTGTGAATGGAGAATTTTTAACCTTGAGTCCGTGAAACCCTTGACTAGCAATAGTTATTCCCAGAACTTTGCACTGTCTAGTTACCTAGATTTCCATCAAAATATTCCGATGTCTTAACCAGCTAAAAAATCCAACTCTTGATTTATTTCTGCCGATAAATTATTCAATAACTGTAATTTATTTCTTAACTTAATCGCCTCCGGTGACTGCTGACTAACAGGAACCTTAATCACTTTTTCTGCTTTTTCTTCATATTTCTCAACTGCTTTTAGAGCTACAGCACTAAAACGGCTTAAATAATCTCTAGCTGCATTAGCATAAGCTTGTTTTACCTGTTGCTGATAACTATCTAAATTTTGTGATTTATTCTGTTTATTATCGCTCAAAAAATAGGTCGCACCACCAGCAACTGCGGCACCCATCGGACCTGCTAATAACCAACCTATTCCAGTGGCGATCGCTATATTTTTTACCCCTCCTGATTTTTTGGTTTCTGATGGGGGTGGGGATGGCAAAAAAACTTTAGGAGCTTCAGGAAATGTAATAATTAATTCTGCTGGTTCTTCTTGTTGAAAAAATTCACAAGCTTTATCTATCCATTCGGTAATTTCTTGTTTATATTTCAGAGCTTCTGGTCGAAATTTTTCCGACTCCCAAATATTAAAAGTTCTTTGTTCCAAAACTATAGCCAATTCAAATTGATGGCGCTCCAAAAGTTTAGTTAAATATAGCCAACTTTGAAAATTTGAACTACTTTTTTGAAAGCCTTGTGTAATTAATTTTTCTGCCCGCTTTTGAATCTCAAATTTTTCACTTTTCCGCTCTTGAATAGCAATTAACTCTTTAGTCACTTCCTTAGCACTAGCTTCCATGACTTGACATAACTGAGAAGCGACTGTCTGTATTCTTGGTAATTGAATATCTATCTTTTTCCCATCAGTTTCAACAATATTTTGTAAAGCAGATTCAAAAGTTACTAAACCCGTTGTTTGCGCCACAGAAACATCACCTTTTAAGCGACCCCGCAAAGCAGGCAAAGCATCAACTCGATATAAGTTACTAATATTACTTGGTAGTTCGGAGCGAAAACTTTCTGCCAGAAAGCGTATTCTATTGTTAACTTCTGTTTGTTCATCTGAGGAGAGTAAGTTCATAAAATTAACAACAAAAACTACTGTCTTAATACCTCTATCCCACAACCAATCTCTGAGATTTTCTCGTTCTCCTAAAGTCATCAAATTTCTGGCATCTAAAACCTGTACTACTAGATCGGCAGTTAACAATTGGTCTTGCACCAAAATATCTTGAGCTTCCCGGTCATTTGTTCCTGGTAAATCTAAAAATTCAACTCCTCTTTTCAAGAAAGGATGAGGGCAATAAACTTCTACTGAAGTCACATCATCTCGCATTCGACGGTTATTATCTAGCACTGCATATTGTTTGAGAATATCTGTACCAGTTTCACAAATTTTACTTCCATCTTTAAGATTAATTTTAGTCTGTAACTCTGTACCATATTTTATAGAAATTGCAGCTCCAGTAGTAGGAATTAAATCAATGGGTAATGTTCTTTGACCTAAAAAGGCATTAAGCAAAGTAGATTTGCCATAATTAAACGGAGCAAAAACAGCAATTTTAAAAGAAGGATTTTTCAGATATTCACAAATAGAAATTATATCTTTTTTCAATTGAGAGTCTGGCTCAAGTTCTAACATTCCAAGAGCAGAATTAAAATAGCGAATCAAGTTATCAAAATTAGTCTGCAATTTTTACTCCTCCTTTAGATATCCATATTATTTAGACAAAAGCTTTATTATGAAGGCAAGGCAAAAGGCAGAAGAGTTAGAGAGGAATTTGAAAAAGGTATTTTGATAACCGAATTTGGCATAATACCTACCACCTAATTCTATGCAGCTTCATATAAAATTGGTATAAGAGTTTTAAAAATTTTATCTAATTCATGGTTTTTTTACAAATCATTTAGGATTACTATATAGTAATCCTAAATAATACCTAATTTATTAAATATTTACTAGGGTAAATGTAGTAAAAGAACGTAAGACTTACTATTGATCTCTATAACTGAACATTTGGAAACTATACTACTCTTGAATTGAGAAACTAAACCAAACCAAACCTACATTTATAATTTATATAATTTATATAATTTATATAGAAGTCGCCATTACTGTATTTGACATATCAAAAGCTTAAAACTCAGACAACGCCAGATTTTTCCTTTTTCCTTCTTCTTTCTTTCTTCTTCCTTCTTCCTTCTGCTATACAATTGCTTTCATAAAATCCTGATAAACGGCAACTATTTTTGTACATTCAGATGACACATCAGTTTCTAACTGTTGAAAACGAGCTAATTCTGCATCATTATTAATTTCTTGTTCCTGTTTTTGCTGTAGCAAATTATCTAATTCCGACTTCCGAGATTTAATATCATCATCTATCCTTTCTTTAACTTCCCCTTCATAAGTATCAAAACATTCTTTAATAGCATCATAAATAGGCTGCCACTGTTCATTTCCTACTTCAGGTAAATGTTTAACCAACTCTTTTTTCGCCACTTGAACTACTTTTTTCCGTGCTTCATCTGCCTGCATTACACCTACACCTAAACCTAATAAAGCTAAACCAATAGGTCCTAAAGTTATCCCTGTAAAGAAAGTAATTGCTGTATATATTCCTCCTACAGCCAATAAATTTAGCAAGATATTTTTCCAATCAAAACCTGCTCCGGCCATCGCCATACCTGCGATATTACCCCTAGCTAATGAAAATAATCCCATAGCCCATTTTGCCCAACTAGGAGCATTATCCTCACTGGAAACAGAAAGGGCAGATTTGACCTTTTTTCCTGTTAGTTTTTCAGTGATTTTATCTGTGACTTTTGTATAGGAAGCACCATAATGAGCAGCTCTTCTAGAAAGTTGTAAAAATGCTGCATCCATCTTATTTTCAACGGTAATAGTCCATGCTGCTAATTTATCGCTAATATATTGTTCAAATCCTTTTTTTAGTTCTATTTCAAAAGCTTCTCTTTTACCAGGGTTAATGAAATCGAGAAATTTTATATCTGGTTGATAGCGCAAAAAGTCTGATTCAAAAGTATGTTCCAGGTCGAGGACATAAGAACGAAAAGAATTAGCAATTTCAGTCGCTTCTTTGTCTCTAACTGTTCTAATTTCTGACTGAAATTGGTCGCGAATTTCAGCAAGTTTATGAAACTCTGGTGCTACAGAATTAATCTTATTTATTAGCTCTTCAATATTTTGTTCTAATAAAGGAGTACGACGGGCGATCGCCTCTCGTAAATGACTATCTGCTTGAGCTGCTAAAGTTTTTGCTTGCCTAAATTCTTGAGCTGCTCTTTCTTGAGTCAAAAATTGATTTAATGCACCAAAAAATTCTGGAAAACCTGTTCCTTCTAGAGAAACTGAAGGATTTTTTAATCGCCTTCTTAATGCCAGAATTGAAGATAGTTCAAAAACTCTTTCTTGATAGATATTTTTATTTTCTTCTACACAATACTCATTGAGGTTAGCTTGAAAAACTCTTCTTAATCTTATCTCTGCTTCTTCTAATTCTTCTCGGTCATCTGGGTCAATTAAACTATCTTGTACTTGATCCCAAGCATTAATTAAAAAGAACACACTCAACCCTCTACCTTTAATATAATTTTCTAGATAGCGACGTTCTCCTAAAGTACAAGGTTGAGTTGCTCTCATCACAAATAAAATAGCATGACAATTATTGATATAACCAAGAGACAATTCATTCCGTGCTTCTGTATCATTTAAACCAGGACTATCAACAATTTCTATTCCTTTTTCTAAAATTGGTAGGGGATATTCAACCACTGCATAATCAATATCAGGAAATGCTTGTTTTTTTTCTTGTTCTAATCTTTTTGCCTCTGCTGGGTCAATTGTATAGTTTCGTTTGAAGCTCTTAAAATCTAGTGACAGAGGTTTTTTTCCATCATTAAAATGTATAGTAACTTTTTTTTCTGGTCCAAATTTTAATACAGTTAATAATGCTGTACAAGGATTAACGTCGCTAGGTAAAATATTTTCACCTATTAAAGCATTAAGAAATGTACTTTTTCCCCGTTTCATATCTCCCAATACCATCAAGCGGAACACACCAAGGCGGAGATTTTTGCCAGCATTTTTAATATCTTCTATTTCTCTTTCTAAACCTAATTTTCCCGAAGTATTTTTACCTCCTGATTCTGCTTTTTCTAAAGTTTCAGCTATTGTACATAAACTAGCAGCTACTTCGGTTCTAACTTTAGCTACTCTTTCTAAATCTTGGATAAAATTTTCTGCTTCTATTTTGTGACTCATTTTGATTTGAATAAATTAATTACTTGAGATAATTGTATCCTGTAAATCTTCTTAGTATTTAGACAAAATTATTGTTTTTTTACTTTTCGAGTATAAAGCAATAAGTCAGTTATATTACATAATTAGGGTTTGCTGAAAAAGTATGAATAGTAGGGGTAGGAGTCAACCCACCCCTAACCCCTCCCAGGACGAGAAGTCAGGAGTCACGAGGAATGGGGAATTTATAGGAGGTACTCGGAAAAATTATAAGAGTGATTTTTCTGCCATAGTCAGCCCAAAATCCTAACTTTTTGGTCACTCAAGCTTAAAAAGTTGCACTTTTTTTCCCTCTAAAAAAGCTAAAATATTTATCTGTAAATGTTTTTAGATTTAATCAGCAAGCCCTAATTATTAAGTCTAAAGTTGGCAGTAGTAGAAACTATGTTTATGTTTTTAGGGTTTTGAGTTACCATAAGTTATACCACAAAAAATATTAGGTTACTATAAGTTACAAGTCAGGAAGTAAATTTATTTTGTATTGAGACTAAAACAAATCCATAATTGACTTAAAACAGTTCCCAAATTCATAAAAATATTTTCCCGCCAATGGCATTCTTTGACTTTTCCCATAACGTTCACCAGGAAATTTATTAACAGTCTTATACTCATTTTACCGAATAATTAAGGTTTAAAGCCTCTCCTTTAAAGGAGAAATAAGAAAAAATTTTCCTTTTATTCAATCCTCTTCCTTTTAGAGATAGGTAATTATCAATTATTGAACAATACTGTTAATTCTGGCTGACTATTTTAATAATGATTTGGATAACACTGTAGATCGTCACTGAAAACTGAATGCTGAAGTTAAAACTGAAGATAAACTCAGTTGATTGGGAGGCTTGAATTTCTTAATTCCTCCTGAATTATGATTATTTATTTATCTAAATACAAATAATTATAATAGGAAATAATAAACCTCCTGTAAACAGTAATAAAAAACTACTAATTCCAATTACAAATGGATAATTAAATAAGATATTTTTACAGTAACAGGGAGCAGATAAAATAAATATATATGAATAAGATAACTGCTATATTATATATTTTTAAGAGACATCTCAATTCTCACATCTGATTCTTGATTGCTATATAAACTAAGCTATTTTTTGTTGATTTAAAATCAAACATTTTCTAACGAATTAAATCAGCAAAACTATAAGTACTAAGAATTAATAATAGTATAGCTGTGAATTGGGAAGCCTGTATTTGAGGAGATGGTGTAAGTGCTTCTCTAACTAAAATAGAAATAGAATAACCCATTACATAACTCAGGCATAAGACTAAATATTGCCATTGCTCTGTAACACTCCAACACAATAATAATACTATGGCAAAGACTAACATTATTAACTCAATAAAGCCTGGTGGATTATATTGTATACCACTCCTAATATTTTGACACCACAGTTGTAAAATTCTCATAGTTTTGATATTAAATAAAATCACAAAATTCCGATTAATTACCAGAAAAAAAATTATGGAATTTATACTTAAATAGCAAAAATTTTCATGATTTGATATTCAACATCAAAAACATCAACCATATAAATAAAAATTAAAAATTTTTTTACTCTCACAGCCATTCAGTCTGTTGTTGAAGACAAGCCAAAGCAACCTCAGTTTCCACCTGAGTAAACTCAGCATAAAATCGACTCACACTCAAAAACGGCTGAGGAGTTTCCAATACAATTAAGCGATCGCAACAATCTGCCAAAAATTTAATCAATTCTGGAGGAGCAACTGGCACAGATATCCAGACAGCATTCGGTTTATGCCACTTAATAGACTTTAGCGCAGCTATCATCGTCATACCCGTAGCTATTCCGTCATCAACTAAAATTACTAACTTACCCAGAGGAATAACTTCAGGCTTTCCACCACTAAGACATTCTAATTGAGACTGTGCTTTTTCCCTTGCTCTTTCAATTATAGCCTTTTGGACTTGTAAATTGCGTGGTTTGTGCCTCGACCACACAATACAACCATCCGCTGTCACAGCACCAAGAGCCAATTCTGGATTATCCGGTAAAGTAATTTTCTTCGCCACCACCACACTCAAAGGACAACCCAACCGACGCGCAATAGTTACTGCTACTGGCAACCCCCCTCTTGGTAGACCATAGACAATAGGCTTAATCATCCACTCAGTAGTCAAACTCATTTGACAGAAATCTGAAAAAATAACCTCAGCCAATTTTTCTCCAGCATCAGTGCGGTCTCGAAATATGGGAATAGATGACATAATTTTCTCCAGCTACTGACACTTAAATTTTACCTTCTATCACCAGAGGGCCAGCACTAAATCAAAGATTATAGTGCCTGGATGAATGGTGAGTATATAATTGTGATTTCCTACGGAATGCTCCGCAAACGATGTCACAATAATTATATACAAAAATTAATAGTTTATCCAGTAGATATTTCAGGTAAATTCAGTTATAATGATAGATATATTCAAGGAATTAATAATACTTTGCTAGTAATTGAGGCCAAATTAAAAGGCAGTCAAAATCAGTACAAAGTTTTAGATGAAAAGTCAGCTTGAGGCGATCCTGTCGGGTAAATCCGAGTTCGACGCCGAAGAAGCCGCGGGCGCCACGCGAATCAAGCGGCTTCGCGACGCGCTTGGC
>NZ_JAAHGK010000252.1:0-7102 GCF_010672505.1 Okeania sp. SIO2B9
ATAACTCAGAAATAGGAGTACCACCCATACTATTAACAAAAGCCAGGATGCGATCGCCAGACTCAAATGGTTGGTCCCTCGACTCCACTTCCTGCCATTCTCCTTTATCCTCATCCCACTCCCGTAGTATCCGACTATAACCTACATCTTCAATAATAGATACAGCCAACATTTCCGCAATTTCATCGGCAGATTTCATAGACATTCGTTCTCGCCCTGGCTCCCCATGAATGCCAATACCAAATTCAATTTCGTTATTACCTAACTCAAAAGTGGGGCTACCTTTACCAGGTGTTGTACATGATGTCAATGCCATTCCCATACTGCGTCCGTTAAGATTGATTTTCCGGCAAAGGTTTGCTATTTGCTTCAAGTCATAACCAGCTTCAGCAGCAGCACCACATATTTTTTCTGCTAACACTGTGGTCCCGACACCTCGCCGCCCTTGAGTAAAGAGACTATCTTTAACGGCGACATCATCATCTATTAATATATTCAAGACTCGGATATTTTCTGAGAAAGCAAGTTCAGCTGCCATCTCGAAATTCATCACATCGCCACTATAATTTTTGACAATATTGAGAACACCTGCACCTGAGTTGACGACTTTAGCAGCTTCTAACATTTGGTCGGGAGTGGGAGAGGTAAAAATTTCACCAGGACAAGCAGCGTCTAACATTCCCATCCCCACAAAACCTCCGTGCATTGGTTCGTGACCGCTCCCACCACCGGAGATGATGGCAACTTTATTTTTTATCAGTGCATCAGCGCGGTAGATAAAGTGGGGATCGAAGTTGACTTTAATTAGATCGGGGTGGGCGATCGCCATACCTTGAAGGCTTTCCCGAACTAGATCGTTGGGGTTATTAATCAATTTTTTCATGGAACTTTTCTCAATTGGTTATTGTACTTATATTATCAGGACTTACGCACCAAGCGACATATCTAGTAGGGGGGAATGGCATTTGCCCTCTACAGATAGCGTTTTATCTAATAATTTGCGTAAGTCCTGATTATAAAAATATCTGGTTGGGTAATTGACTGCATTAGTTCCAACATAATTATGCACTTGCATAAGTCCCGATCTATAATATTATCCTAATAACTTTGGTATTAGTTTTTTGGCCGTTGGTGAAAAGAGGTATTATATTATGTCCGGATAAGAGCGCGATAGAACTCCGTTCCGTCTACGTGGCAAAAAAACTTTCTCCTTCTACTCGGGGTTTCTTCTTCTTTATTCCCTCCTGACTCTTGAGTTCTGACTCCTGACTCCTGACTCCTAAAGAATTAAGATTAATATCATACACGCGCTTTACCAACGCTGTTTTTTGTTAATATTTTATAGATAAATGGATGCAATTATTATCGTCGAACATAATCCAGACTGGAAATTTATGTTTCAGCAAGAAGCTACACACATTCGTGAAGTTTTAGGAGAATCTCTTATTCATCGTATCGAACATTTTGGCAGCACAGCAGTACCAGGTTTAGCAGCAAAACCTATTATTGATTTATTGATTGAAGTATCTTCACTTGAGGAACCAAAACAAATAGCTATTCCTCAGTTAAAACTCTTGGGATATGAATATTGGTTTGATAATTCCGATCCAGAGCGGATGTTTTTTGTCAAAGGTCTACCACCTAACAGTCCACGCACTCATCATGTTCATATCGTCGAAGCAGACAGTATATTATGGGAGTGTTTAATATTTCGAGACTATCTTTGTCAGCATCCAGATGAAGCAGCACGCTATGCAAAATTAAAACGTAATCTTGCTCAACGCTTTTCGATCGCTCGAAAAGCATACACAACAGGAAAAACGGATTATATTAAGTCTGTCATGGAAAAAGCACGACTTCAGTAATAAAAATTTTCACATATAGAGAGCGATCGCTTAACAAATTCAATCTTTATATATCCAGAGATTATACTCAAAATTATTGAAAAATGTAATGAACATAACAGAATTACCACAAAAATATAATGTGCCTAAACATTGCGAAATCTTAATGCCAAATCCTGTAGACATTGGCTAGGGTAGTTTCAACCCACCCACTTAACCTACCTTCTTCTGTTTAACAGTCATGCTACAAGAACTAGCAATTGAAACTCGTGGCCTTACCAAACAATTTGATCGCCATATAGCAGTCAACGACCTCCATTTACAAGTAGCTACTGGGGAAGTTTATGGACTGATTGGACCTAATGGGGCAGGCAAAACCACCCTATTAAGAATGTTAGCTACTGCCGAAGAACCCACAATAGGGGAAATATATATCAGTGGAGAACGCCTACTGCGTGACCATACCAACCCCACCCTGAAACAACGCCTCGGTTTTTTGCCAGACGACTTTCCGGTATATGACGACCTAACTTTGTGGGATTATCTTGACTATTTTGCCAGACTTTACAATTTGCGGGAACCTTACCGTTCACGCCGACTTTTTACTGTCTTGGAATTGGTCGAATTGGTGAATAAACGGAATAGTATGATTTCTACTCTATCCCGGGGTATGAAACAACGTCTGAGTTTAGGCAGAACTATTATTCACGAACCCCTGCTACTATTATTAGATGAACCTGTTTCTGGTTTAGACCCCATTGCCAGAATGCAGTTTCGGGAAATTATCAAAGCATTGCAAGAAGCAGGCATGACAATAGTCATTTCTTCCCATGTTCTCAGTGACTTGGCAGACCTTTGCTCTTCTATAGGAATAATGGAATTAGGTTATTTGGTAGAAAGTGCTTCTCTCAAAGAACTTTATCAACGTCTTAGTACTCAGCAAATCTCGATTTCTGTTATGAGTGGGTTATCAGACTTGATTGCGGAAATTAAAAATTCTCCCTGGGTGGAAGCTTGGGAAGTTTTGCCAGATAGTCAGCAAGTACAAGTTCAATTTTCCGGAACTCCCGAAGATGCTGCTAGTTTGTTGCGATCGCTCATTCTTGCTAATATCCCAGTCACAAATTTCCATTGTACTCAAGAAGACCTAGAAGAAATTTTTCTCAAACTCGGACATCAGCAAGCAAATTAAGACTTACCCAGGAAGAACCCAGAAACCCGGTTTCTACGGTAAACCATTATTTTTAACAATAGACATTTAGGAGAAACCGGGTTTCTTTGAGTAAATCCTGTTAATTTCAAAATTTTTGGAGTTATAACTTATGTTATCTAAACCATTCGTCAATTTATTCAATTGGAACCCTCAATTATTCCGAGAAATAAAAGGTCGTCTCAAAACCAGAAATGTAGTGATCGCCATCTCTTTATCTCTCCTGTGCCAATTCATAGTAATGACGTATTATCTACGAAGACTTCCACAAGAATACGGTAGATATGTTACCAGTGATAGTCAATATTGTGTCGAAGTAGGAAAATATTGTACAGATATTGAGTGGTCTAGTTGGTGGTTAGATATCTTCAACAATTTGAGTTTGATTTTGCTTCCTTTAATGTTAATTGGCGGTGTCTATATGTTAGTAGGAGATCTAGCAAAAGAACAACGTCTTGGTACTCTCAATTTTATTCGTCTTAGTCCTAAATCTAGTCAGAAAATTTTGCTCGGCAAACTATTAGGAGTGCCAATTTTAATTTACCTAGCAGTAGTTATTTTCTTGCCTCTACATTTGTGGGCAAATATATCGTCTGGTTTGTCTTTATCTTGGTTTTTTGTATTTTATGGAGTTTTAATAATAGTTTGTTGTTTTTTCTACAATACCTCACTACTTTTTGCGTTTTTAGTAGGTTGTCAAGCTTGGTTAGCTGCTGCCATAACAGGCATATTTTTCTATCTTCTAATAGCTGCTATTGATGAAGGGTATAGTGATGAGATTAACGCCCTTATTGGTACTCATGAAAGAAATGTTCTACTAATAAGAATTGGTGTGATAATTACTTTAAGAATTGGTCATATGATTATTTCAGCTCTAATTTTGGGAAGCTACTGGAGTTGGCAAGCTGTAAATCGTCGTTACAGAAATCCTAATGCTACAGCTATTAATAAAAAACAAAGCTATTGCTTAATGGGATGTTTCCAAGTCTATCTAATGCTATGTTTCTTACTACACAATATTGACTATAAATCAACTGACGTTTTACAAGAATCGCTGGCTTTATTCTGTACTCTTAATTTGTTGTGGTTTTTATTAGTAATTGCTATGTTGTCACCTCAACGACAAAGTGTAGAAGATTGGGCAAGATATAGACATGAACAAGTTAATAATGATCAAACTGCAATTGTCAAAGGATTATCTATTAGCTTAAAACAAGATTTAATTTGGAGTGAAAAAAGTCCAGCTTTAGTAGCAATAGGAATTAATCTAGTTATTACTGCTGTAATTTGGATTGCCTGGATTTTATTTTGGCAGCAAAATAACACGATCAAACTATCAGCTATTTTGATATTAATTTTGAGCTTTAGCTTAATCTTAATTTATGCAGCGGTCGCTCAATTTATATTGCTAACAAAAGTCAAAAAGCCTACTATTTGGGCTACAGGAATAGTAAGTGGTTTTATTTTTCTACAACCTTTGGCACTAACGTTAATGTCAATTAACCCTGATATTTATCCTGATTTGTGGTTGTTCTCTGCTTTTCCTTCGTTTGCTCTCAACAATTCTTTAGCTATTACACCAATTTTAATAGCAATTATTGGTCAGTGGACTGTCTTAATATCAGTAACTTTACTACTAATCCGAAAAATCAAAAAATTAGGTGCATCTGATTATCAGAAATTACTAATAGGTCAAAAAGATTGAAGAATTCACCAGACAAAATTTCTTACAGTCAGAAAATTTCTTAGAGTCATAAAAATTATTAGGAACTCAATAACTGAATAATATTGAAGTCTGTTTAAGGTAGGCATTCAGCTATTAGCAGTCAGCTCCTAGCTTTAATGAATGAAGCAAGAGTTCTTTTAACTTCTACTACATTTTCAACCATATATTTGAGTTGTCAACTCATATAATTTATGGGCATAAATTATAGATGTATCTTAGAAGCTGATTGCTGATAGCTGACTGCTGAATGCTTACTGTTTAAGTAATTAATAACGACTTAGAAAAAAAATTAATCTGAGGCCGATTCCATTATCAAAACACATAGAAAGTAAAATACACTTTTTCCTGGGAAGCAATTTTTCTGAAACTCGGACATCAGCAAGCAAATTAATTTTATAATCTTTGGAGTTATAACTTATGTTATCTAAACCATTAGACAATTTATTCAATTGGAATCCTCAATTATTCCGAGAAATTAAAGGTCGCCTCAAAACTAGAAATGTAGCGATCGCCATCTCAGCATCTCTCCTCTGCCAATTCATAGTAATGATGTTTTTCCTAGAAAGACTTCCACAAACTTATGGTACAGATGTTGCTCGCCATAATCCATATTGTGTCGAAGTAGGACGATATTGTACAGGTATTGATTGGTCTAATTGGTGGGTAGATATCTTCAGCACTTTGAATATAATTTTGCTGACTTTAATGTTAACTGGTGGTGTCTATATGTTATTAGCAGACCTAGCAAAAGAACAACGTCTTGGTACTCTCAATTTTATTCGTCTTAGTCCTCAATCTAGTCAGAAAATTTTGCTCGGCAAACTATTAGGAGTACCAATTTTAATTTACCTAGCAGGAGCTATTTTTTTACCTCTACATTTGTGGGCAAATATATCATCTGGTTTACCTTGATCTTGGTTTTTTGTATTTTATGGAATTTTAATAAAAGTTTGTTGTTTTTTCTACAATACGTCAATACTTTTTGTGTTTTTAGGAGTTACTCAAGCTTGGTTAGCTTCTGCCATAACAGCCATATTTTTGTACCCTTTTCTAACCATTATTCAACCATATACTTATGATTATGCAGTTCGTGCCCATTTTCCTGATTTTCTACTAAGAACTGGTGCGATGATTATATCAGGTGTAATTTTGGGAAGCTATTGGATTTGGCAAGCTGTAAATCGGCGTTACAGAAATCCTAATCGTACAGTTATTAGCAAAAAACAAAGTTATTGGTTAATGGGATGTTCCCAAGTCTATCTGCTACTGTTTTTGTTAGCGATAGGTATTACTGACGATTTACACAATTCACCGGTTTTATTCTGTACTCTTAATTTGTTTTGGTTTTTATTAGTAATTGCTATGTTGTCACCTCAACGACAGAGCATACAAGATTGGGCAAGATATAGACATCAACAAGTCAATAATGATGAAACTACAATTATCAAAGGATCGGCTATTAGTTTAAAAGAAGATTTAATTTGGAGTGAAAAAAGTCCACCTTTAGTAGCAATGGGAATTAATGTAGTTATTACTGCTGTAATTTTGATTTCCTGGATTTTATTTTGGCAAGATAATACGATTAAACTACCAGTTATTTTGACCTTAATTTTGAGCTTAAATTTAATCTTAATTTATGCAGCGATCGCTCAATTTATATTGCTAATGAAAATCAAAAATCCTGCTATTTGGGCAATAGGGATACTAGGTGGTTTGATTTTTTTACAACCTTTGGCACTAATTTTGTTAATGTCAATTACACCCGAGGGTTCCCCTGATTTGTGGTTATTCTCTACTTTCCCTTGGTTTTCTATTGGCGAAGGTTTTTTAGCTATCACACCAATGTTAATAGCAATTATTAGTCAGTGGAGCGTCTTAATATTAGTAACTTTCCTACTAACTAGAAAAATTCAAACATTAGGTGCATCCGATTCTCAGAAATTATTGACAGGTCAAAAAAATTGAAGAATTCACCATGGAAAATTTCTTATTGGAGTGATAAATTATGTTATCTAAACCATTAAACAATTTATTTAACTGGAATCCTCAATTATTCCGAGAAATAAAAGGTCGCCTCAAAGTAAAAAATGTAGCGATCGCCATCTCAGCATCTCTCCTGTGTCAATTCATAGTAATGATGTTTTTTCTAGGAAAACTTCCACAAGAATACGGTAAAGGTGTTGTTCTCTATAACCGATATTGTGTAAGAGTAGAAGTAGAAAAAAATATATATTGTACTGCTATTGACTGGTCATATTGGTGGCTAGATATATTCAAAGCTTTAAGTTGGATATTTTTGGCTGTAATATTAATTGGCGGTGT
>NZ_JAAHGK010000253.1:0-7101 GCF_010672505.1 Okeania sp. SIO2B9
CTTGTTCAGACTGAGCAAACCAAAAACCATGTAAAATCGCCATATTAAATATCTATCAAAAAGGTTATATGTAAGCATTTCCTGCGGAATGCCGCGCAAACAGCTATTAGCAGTCAGCTATCATCAATTAGTAATGAATTATTACTTCTAAGGTTTAGGAAGGAGACTGTAACAGTAATTTTTATTCTGCTTCAATTTCTCAATTATTTTACCTTCCCTCAAAATTAATAGCTGATAGCTAATAGCTGACGGCTGAATGCTTAAGGTTATATTTTGATTACTAATATTTTCTAATAAAAATTGTTGAATAATCAAACTTTATAGCAGGGAATAGTGAATCGTGGCAAAAGCTTTTCTCTGTATCCGATTCATCATCAACATAAGTCCTAACCAACTCGTTCCTTAACTATAGAAATCAAAAATGGCATCCTAGTTAAAATAACTGGATGCAGCCTCCGTAATTGAATATAGAAGGTTATAAAATAAAAGTATTATAGCGGTTTCTGTTCATCAAAATTCTACGAGAGGTAGTAGAAATTAATAGACATCTCTAGAAAATAGGGAAATACCAGATTGTTCCTTCTGTGGTAGATAACTAAACCCCTTGCTGCTTCTTCCATTTTATTTTTAATTTTTTTTTAATTTTTGGAGATGTGTAAAGGAAAGGACGCAGATATATCAAAAGCTTAAAACTTAGACAATGCCAGATTTTTCTTGACTCTGGTAGATAACTAAACCCTTCTTCCTTCTTACTTATTCCCTCTTACTTCTTAACTTCTTCCTTCTTAACTTCTTCCTTCTTCCTTCTTCCTTCTTCCTTCTTCCTTACAATTGCCCCATTAACAATGTTACGATTTCCACAGAAGCGAAAGAATAATATGATTAGAGAAGGAAAAAAAACTGGATGGAAGAGATAGACAAATCCATATCCTTTGATGGACGGGATATTAGACTAAAAGTTGGTTTATTTGCGCCTCAAGCTGGTGGTGCCGTGATGATAGAGTCAGGAGACACAGCAGTGTTAGTGACGGCCACCACCTCCAAAGGTAGAGAAGGAATAGATTTCCTACCTCTTTTGGTGGACTACGAAGAAAGACTCTACGCTGGTGGTAAAATTCCAGGTGGTTTTTTGCGTAGGGAAGGTCGCCCACCAGAAAAGGTGACACTTACTGGTCGTTTGATTGATAGGCCGCTACGCCCTTTATTTCCAAGCTGGTTGCGTAATGATATTCAAATTGTGGCCACAACTTTGTCCATGGATGAAGAGGTGCCACCAGATGTGCTAGCTGTGACGGGTGCTTCTGTGGCAGTATTACTAGCTCAATTACCATTTTATGGCCCAATGGCAGCAGTGCGGGTAGGTTTGGTAGGAGACGATTTTATTATCAATCCAACTTACCGTGAAGTCAAAAATGGCGATTTAGATTTGGTTGTCGCTGGGTCTCCTCAAGGGGTGATTATGGTAGAAGCAGGGGCAAATCAGTTACCGGAACAAGATATTATTGAGGCAATTGATTTTGGTTATGAAGCAGTTTGTGACCTCATTCAAGCTCAACGAGAAATTATTGCTGAAATGGGTATTGAACTTGTTGAATCGGAACCTCCGGAAGTAGACCCCACTTTAGAAGATTATATCAAAGACAAAGCAACAGAGTCGATCAAACAGGTATTATCTGAATACGATTTGGATAAAAATCAGCGCGATGAAAAACTTGATGCAATTAAAGAGTCTATTGCAGAAGCGATCGCTGAACTACCTGAAGAGGAACCTGTAAAGGTATTCATTGAATCAGATAGTATGGCATTAGGGAATGTCTTTAAGGGTGTCACCAAAAAACTGATGCGTAAACAAATTATTGATGAAGGTATCCGGGTTGACGGTCGTAAATTGGATGAAGTCCGTCCTGTTTCTTGTCGGGTAGGAGTTTTGCCACCACGAGTCCACGGTAGCTCTCTATTTAATCGAGGTTTGACTCAAGTAATGTCTGCTGTAACTCTGGGAACACCTGGTGATGCTCAAGAATTAGCAGACGACTTACATCCACAGGACGAAAAACGTTATCTGCACCACTATAATTTCCCTCCTTTTTCTGTAGGGGAAACTAAACCATTACGATCGCCTGGTCGTCGTGAAATAGGTCACGGTGCTCTAGCTGAACGTGCATTGAACCCAGTCATACCAACAGCAGAGATTTTTCCCTATGTTATTCGAGTGGTTTCAGAAGTGCTTTCTTCAAATGGTTCAACTTCTATGGGTTCCGTTTGTGCTTCCACCTTGGGTTTAATGGATGCTGGTGTTCCCATTACGAAACCTGTGAGTGGAGCAGCTATGGGTTTAATTAAAGAAGATGATGAAGTTCGTATCCTCACAGATATTCAAGGTATAGAAGACTTCTTGGGTGATATGGACTTCAAAGTTGCTGGTACTGATAGTGGTATCACAGCTTTGCAGATGGATATGAAAATTACAGGTTTACCTCTAACAGTGATTTCTGATGCAATTCATCAAGCTAAACCTGCACGGTTACATATTTTGGAGAAAATGCTTAGTACTATCGATCGAGCTCGTCCAGATATGTCACCTTATGCACCACGACTATTAACATTTAAGATTAGTCCAGACATGATTGGTTTAGTGATTGGACCTGGTGGTAAAACTATTAAGGGTATTACTGAGGAAACGGGTGTCAAAATTGATATTGATGATGATGGCACAGTGACTATTGCAGCGACTGATGGCGAAAAGGCGAAACAAGCTTGCAATATTATCCAAGGTATGACCAAGAAACTGAATGCTGGGGATGTTTATGTTGGTCGTGTGACTCGAATTATTCCTATTGGTGCTTTTGTGGAAGTGTTTCCAGGAAAGGAAGGAATGGTTCATATATCTCAAATTGCAGATTATCGTGTTGGTAAAGTTGAAGATGAGTTAGCAGTTGGAGATGAAGTAATTGTTAAGGTACGAGAAATTGATGCTAAGGGTCGGGTGAATTTAACTCGTTTGAATATTCATCCAGATGAAGCTGCTGCTGCTAAACTAAATGCAATGCAATGAGTTCTTAAATTAGCAATCAGAAGTCAGCAGTAAATGTGTGCGTTTGCGGAGCATTCCGGAATGGAAATGAGGATTTAAACCCAGAGCTGCAAAAAGCTGTTAACATTAGCGTTTGCGCAGCATTCCGATAGGAAAGATCCTCTGTTTACGCAGCATTCCGTAGGAAAAGAGGCAGTTCCTCTGCAAGAGGCTAACTGAATGCTAAAAGCTAATAGCTAGTTAAGGATAGTTACAAGTCAAAAGTAAAACCTCAGAAATGGGTAATAATCATTCTGTTGTCATTGTGCCGATAGAAAATTTAAGTTTTTCTTTGGAAATATCCCATTAACTGGCACACTTTTGACTTGGTAAGTAGGTTGGTAAAATTAAATATAAAATGCTTATAAGAGGGAACAGAAAACAGGAAATTTTGATTAAAAAGTATTTCACTTTACCTGAAATCTACCTCTTAAAGTTTTATATTTATTTATAACCACTGTTCTCATGTTCGGTTGAATACTTATAAATAACGATGATAGCTAAAAGTCTTATATTATCGGCAATTTATTCCCCTCCTGGGAGGGGTTAGGGGTGGGTTGCCAGATGAGCTGTTGCCTGCGCACAGCGCTATAATATCTGAAGAAAAAAGAGATCATGGCAAAATTTAAGAAACTATTTCACCCCAGAATTAAAAAACAACTGCCATTACGTTTGGTTCAGACCTTACCAGTAGTATGACAAATATGCGCTTTTATTAGCATACTAGGATGGTTGTCATTAGTTCATAGCCAAACAGCAGTTAATGAAATTGTTAATCAGCTCCAAAAAGAAATTAGCAGTCGGGTAGAAAAACGGACAAAAACTTACACAAAGATTCCATATTTATTTATGAAAATAGTAATTTTGATAAAATTTGCCCACCTGACAAATAAAAATTTGTCAATCAATATTGAAAAGTATTATTTTCTCTAAATACTCAAAATATTATGTCTTCTAATTTCCCCAAAAAATTAATTTTAATTACAGCACTTCTATCATTAATTCCATTAAGCACTGCTCAATACTTACCTCAAGTTAGTAATAATTTTATCTCTACATTTTGGCAGAAATTAACAACAGCAAATACTAGCAATAATTCACTTACTACTGCAGCTCCTTCCCCTTCAGTATCTAAACTACCAAAACCTCCACTAGCAACTTATAAAAACTTCGACATCGTAATTTATGGAGATGAACTTCAAGGAATATGTGCTGCTATTTCGGCTAAAAAAACATTAGGAAAGACAGGTAAAGTTGTACTAATACGTTCCAATTCTGAAAATGCAGCTCTAGGTGGTTTACTCACACGAAGTGGATTAGCTTATCTTGACTATGATAAAACACCAGATTGGCAATATCGACCATATTCTCAGTGCTTTCTTAACTTTTTGAAAAAAGCAAAAGTTGTCGAAGCTTGTGTTGCTCCAGACAAAGCAACAAAAGCAATGAAAGAAATGTTAGAAGCGGCGGGAATTGTAGTTATTTCTAATGCTTCTCTTACACCTTATGTCGAGAATAGAAAAATTAAATTTGTACAGATCGACGACACAAATATTAGAGTCAAAGCTGCTGCTTTTATAGACAGCACTCAAGATGCAGAACTAGCAAGAAAAGCTGGTGTACCTTACTATTTAGGATTTGCATCACAAAACCCACAACTATGGGATGAAACTATCGCAACTTCTATTGTTCCCACAGTGACTGGTTTAAGTATTTACGAATTCAAAAAAATAGAATCAAAAATACTGTTTAACCGTCAAAAAATGGCAAAAATTAAGACAAAAATTCAAGCAGACCAAGCACCAACAGATGCTAAATTTACCCTAAAAAAATTTAGATTGCCAATAATTAAAACATATAAAGATGGCTATATTAACAGAAGTATTGCTTTAGCAGGGGCTTATCATATTCATAGAAAACACTCTTTTAATCTAGATTTATCATCAGTATTTTTATTTGATAAGCTGAATATTTGTCGTGTGGGTCAACGGGAATTATCTTTGAATGGATTTTTGTTTAAATATAACAGTCAAAAAGTGAGAGAAATAGAAAATAATAACTTTCAACCAACTCAAGACATGATTACAGAGATGCAGGAACTTGAAGCTTGGTTGAGAAAAATGTCAGGGAAAGATGTCAAAGTAATTTTACCTTCTGAAGTTTATATTAGACATAGTTTAAATATTACGGATGTTGTTGATCCATTGACAGGAAAAGAAATTCTTCAAGGGGGTACTTCAGCAGAAAATTCTATTGGTACTTTTTCTTATGAATTTGATTTTAGGG
The DNA here is from genome assembly GCF_010672505.1 of Okeania sp. SIO2B9. Classification (NCBI taxonomy): domain Bacteria; kingdom Bacillati; phylum Cyanobacteriota; class Cyanophyceae; order Oscillatoriales; family Microcoleaceae; genus Okeania; species Okeania sp. SIO2B9. Next base: position 5,360 of record NZ_JAAHGK010000253.1, read on the forward strand.
GTGGTGTTAAAGGTTTAGGTATTAATTATTTACCTCTACCGATATATAACTTTGGAATTGAAAGTGCTTTAGCTAAAAATGTGAATAATTTAGCAGTTGTCGGACGCTCATCTGGATATATAGGAATTGCTGTAGCAGTAGCAAGAATTCAAACTATGAGTATTTATCAAGGACAAGCAATAGGAGTAGCAGCAGCTATGGCAAATCAAAAAGGTATACCCTTAAATCAAATCACTTCTGCTGAAGTTCGGGAAAAATTAGAACAATTAACTGGTAAAAAGACAAAATTAAGAGGTGAAAATCGAACTGGAAGTAGAGATTATAGTCATGTAAAATAACCTAAAGGGAATAGGGAGTAGGGGGTAATATATCTTATAGAAAATTTCATCTCAGTTAGGTACAGTACTAGCGGGCAATATGCCCGCACTACAGAGATTTAAACACTAATATTTGACTTCATATACGACCGAATCTCCTGTAAGTTCATAGCTATAATTCTTCACTCGCATTACCGAATTTAACTTATTATTTAATATAATAAAGTCATCAATAAGCATAGCATTATTTTTGGTATTTCATATATAGTAGTCGAAGCAAAGGTTAGGACAGATAAAAAGCTTAAAACTCAAACAAAGCAAGGTTTTTCCTTCTTCTTTCTTCCTTCTTCCTTCTGCTATAAAATCTAATTAGGGCTTGCTGATTAAATCTAAAAGCATTGACATATAAAGACTTTAGCCTTTTTGGGGTCGAAAAAAGTGCATGGTTTTCAGTCTAAAAGGCTCAAAAAGTTAGTATTTTAGGCAAGAGTTGGGCAGAAAAATCAAGGGACAATTCTTACTCCTACCTCCTCTAAATTCCCATTTATCCCCTCCTGGGAGGGGGAGGGGCGAGGGGTGGGTTGTCTCCTACCCCAGCAAAAAGACTTTCCATACGCAAACCCTAATCTTTCATAATAGCTTGCCCAAAAATATAAATTGATAGAATTGCTAATAATCCACGAAAAGCTAAACTGATAACTTTGTCTGGTAATTTAGGCAGAAATCTCGTACTAAATTGAACACCTAATAAACCACCAAATCCTAATAATGCTCCAGGTTCCCATAAAACATTACCTCTAATCCCATGACCTATACAAGCAGAAAAAGCTGTAATTACAATCACTCCTAAGCTAGTTTGAATAGCTACCTTAATACTTTCACCCAATAATAATATTTGCAAAGGTACTATAATTACACCACCTCCCACACCAAACAAACCTGCTAATAATCCAGCTAAACTACCAGTAATAACTCTAGCAATAACCTTGATATATTTATCTGGAAATTGATAATTTATTTCTTTGACTATTTTCTCAAACATTAATGGTAAAGGATGGGGAGTAAATGGCAAAAAAAATTCCACTATAAAATCTTGATTATTAGTATTTTCTGCTTTGAATTTAAGATTTTCCTGCTGATTATTTTGTAATTCTTCGTCTTTCTTTTTCTTCATTGTTATTTGTTTACGAAACTCCACTAAATAGATATTCAAAGCTAGAAATAATCCAAAAGCAAATAACAACCAACGAGAAGCAAATAAATTGGCAAAATATACCCCCAACTGAGCAGTAATCAAAGCCGGAAACCCTATTCCTAGCACTCGACTAATACTTAAATATCCCATTTTCCAGTTTTGAATACTACCAGAAGTAGCCGTAATTATAATTGATAAAGTGCTAGTAGCAACTGCTTGTATAGGTTCAA
>NZ_JAAHGK010000254.1:0-7097 GCF_010672505.1 Okeania sp. SIO2B9
TCTTCTCCTATACTACATTTTGTGGTGCGGAATGTGGGTTGATCCTTTATCTCACAATAGTTTTGAAATGCTTGTCACCCCTTGAGAAGAGCATCTTAGTTTTGTGCGATACATGAGATAATAAAATGAAGTAAATAAAATCAGGGCAAACAATCCAGCCGAAACTACGGATGTTGTGAGCGGAATCAACAATAAAGAAGTCAACAATTCAATTCCAATTAAACTAATCAAAATCCAAACCACCATTTGACGTTCCATCAGACTACAAAGAATTGCTCCTGTTGGCGCACCAACTACCACAACCGGAACCGCCGCTAACCAATAATTACTGACGGGAGTAACAAAATCCCCCAGGATAAAGTTATGAATTAAAAAGCCTGTGACGGCATTAATTGCCATCAAAATCACTGAAGTAGGAGTGCTAACTTTCTCACACAAACCAAATAGTAACACCATTACAGAGTAGGCAAAAACATCCATTCCACTTCCGACTAAACCGCTAATCATACCACCCATTAATCCGACGACTAGAGATAAAATTTTTTCTCGTTTACCCCAGTGTTCAATAGTAAATTTCCGTTCATTCTTAGTTAAATTTAAGTGAATTAAAATGAGGGCAAAACTGCCAATCATCATTGTAAATGAAATTTTTATGACTTCGGGAGGAAGTAAAGGAGCCAGAAAAGCTGTTCCCATAAAAATACCTGGAATTCCCCCTAAACTCACCCAACGAATTAACTTCCATTCTACTTGAGTTTTCATAGCCACAATCGTAAAAGATGCGGCACTCATGCCAATACTTTGAATGGCTAAAGAAAAGAGTTTTGCATCAGGGGGAGAGACGTGAAGCCACTTTGTTAAAGCTGGAAAAGCAACTGCGCCTCCTCCCATACTTGTCGCTCCTGCAACCATGGAACCAAAGACCATTGTGAAGGCAAATTCCCAATGTTCAATCAGGTTATAAATAGCTCGACTAGGTTCAAGAATAATCAGCCAGCTTGTCCAAACTGTGAGTACACACAATAGACTATAACGAATGGAACGTTGGGATAAAATCAACTGAAATAATGAATACATAAACTTTAAACTATTGAAGATTATTTTTTTATAAAAAAGCTAATTTTATCAGCTTTTTGATTGCGGCTTTGATCAAATATAATTAATATCCCTTAAGTTGATTATTAGTAAACAAATTGATATAATATCATCCTAGGTTAAATACTTATACTTTGGCAGAGGAAAGGCAGAGGGCAGAAGGCAGAAGGCAGAAGGAAGAGAGCAAAGTTTGAAGTGAAGAAGTTTTTATAACTAATCATCCGAACATGATATAACAGGGATTAAAAATCCTCATATTTTATTACTGATTTAAAAAACAGTCAAAAAAAACAACTCGTGAGTTGAGTTTTATCAGTTGTAAAAATTTTGCAAATCAGTTTATCCTCAAAAAGTGATGGGTTGTTGATATTTGATGAATAGTGTTTTTCAATAGACATCTCCAGAGATGTCTGGAATCATAAAATTACATAATGCATAATATTTCTGTTGAAATAGCACCAGACATCTCTATCTATTGTGATGAACTTAGAAAGGAAGAGGTCCAGGAACTTGAATTCCTTTCTGAACCGCAGGACGTTCTGCAATTTGATCGTGCCATGCGATTAAGCAGGAAAACTGATCGAAGCCAAATCCCATACGTTTAGCAGTATAAACCCAACCCCAATGGGCAATATCTACAATAGAGTATTCATCACCGCAGAGATATTTTTGCTGCTTCAAACGTTGTTCAAGGACACCATACAGCCTTTCAGTTTCTTTGGTATAGCGTTCAATTGCGTAAGGGATTTTTTCAGGAGCAAACAAGGCAAAGTGCGCTCGTTGTCCGAACATTGGTCCAATAGAAGCCGCTTGGAAAAACAACCATTGAATTGCTTCCCAACGACCTTGAGTTGATTGTGATACTAACCGTCCAGTTTTATCTGCAAGATAGAGTAAAATTGCACAGGATTCAAATACCGTTTGTCCAGTTTCTTGATCTACAATTACTGGAACTTTAGCATTAGGATTGAGTGCAACAAATTCTTCTTTGAATTGTTCTCCCTCATAAACATTTATATGCTTTACAGTGTAAGGGAGTTCAAGTTCTTCCAAACAAATAGAAATTTTGTGACCGTTTGGGGTATTGTGTGTGTACAGTTCAATCATTGAAGACTCCTAGGTTGAGCAGTGAAATTTTCAGTTAACTTGATGTGAAAGCCCCCTAAATCCCCCAATTTAGGGGGACTTTTAGAAGCAAGTTGACTCTTATTCCCCCCAAATTTGGGGGTCTAGGGGGGCAAAATGTCAGTATTCCGGATAATTTATCTTGTTTTTTTTGATAAGTTATTACTCAAAAATAATAATGCCAATACAATCACCAATCCGGAATTAAAAATTGAAGGTTCAGGTACAGATTGACGGGGATATTCTTGAGTTGCTTCGACAATACTCAGCACTTCAGAAACCTCAGAAAGAGATTTCTGAGCCTGATTTGCAAATAAATTATGAGAACGGACAGTAGGATGAATCGGATTCCAGAATACAAATTCATCAGGATTGGTTGCATTCGTATCTAAAAAAGCCTCTGTGACATTAGAAAACCCAAAGTTAGCTGGATTTTCTATAGCTTGATTCAGGGCTGAATACATATCAACCTGAATAATATTGATATCTGAATTTTGTTCAACTTCTTCTAAAGCTGTTTGCAACGCTGCATTATGATCTTGAGTAACTTGTGCCAGTCTTTGCTGAACTTCAGGAGAACCATTAACAGCAAGGGGAATTGCACCTAAATCAAAAAGATTAGGTATCATAATATTTTTTGCCCCTGCATCGGCTAATTTATCAATTGTTGTTAATAAGTTGGTAATGGGTGTATCAACTTCCGTTAGACTTAAACCCACATAATCATTACCGCCTCCCCAAACCATATAAAGTGCATCGGGATCGGCAACAGGATTTTCGGCGACAAAATCATCAATTTGTGTTTGGATTCCGGGTAAAGGCAGTAGGTTATCGGGTAAAACATCTGTTCTCGGATTGAGAACATTATCGGTTCCTGTCGTTGCACCTCCATAGGCGACATTATTTTCAGGATTTATCTCTAAACCCAACTCAGGGATTAAAGTTTCAATCCAAATTATCCCATTGGTAAAACGTCCTTCAAAATTTGGAAATTCTGGAAAAATACCGTTAGTCAGTTCAAACAAATTCCCATCATCAGAAAAACTATCTCCAAAGACATAAACATCGCTAAAAAGTTTGCCGGGAAGATCACCCTGATATTGACCAACTGTTAGGTAATGATCGAGGGGACTGTTGGCAGTACCATTTGCGATCGCATCAGCCACTTCTGGATATTGAGAAAGATAAAAATCTTCATCAAAGATTTGATCGATAGTGATGCTCATCAAAAATTTCTCCTTGTCCTAGTTGAGTTATCAATTTAAGTCCTGGAGCAGGATTTTTTCCACTCCAGTTTTTATTTTCTGAGATTAAAAAAGTCTGACGCTAAACTTCTGTTTATAAAGTTTTAGAAGACTTTGTTTTAGATGAATTAAACATGAAACTACGTTCTACATTCCATTGATTTGACTTGCGATTTTTGAGCATTAAACCTGCACCGATTGTACCAAAAGCTAACAAACCAACAGGGAAAGAAGACTCAGGGATTGATCTTGTCCTAATAATAGCCTGGTCTGCTAGCAGACCAATAGAAGCTCCACCCGTAGGATTTTTTAAGAATAAGTCAATGGTGTTAATGTCATTAGGTAGGGGAATATTTACCCTTTGAAAACTCTCGCCAATACCAAACTCAATTGGGATTTCAGTTCCAGTACCTAGAAAAATGCTACCACCAACAATATCCTCAACAGCACCAGTGCGGATTACATCTACTGTTGCGACAGAAGACCCTTCCTCAGTGAAGAATTGATTACCGGCAAACTCTAGTGAGCTAGGAAATATAAGCCCGTTTGCTGGGGCGGCTTCCAAAAGTTCTTCAGGATTTACAGGAGGTTGATTAAATGGATCTGTTACGGGCTGACCGACTTCCCGGAAAAAGTCTTCAACTCCTGTAGGTTCATAATAAATGAGTAGCCTCGCCAAATCTGATGTCTGATTTCGGAAGGCGTGCTTGCCATTTTCGGGGCCAAAAATAAGCGTTTCAGGTGGTGTCAGTGCTGTTTGGTCTTCTAATTGAAACTCTAAAGTACCATCCAGCATGAAAAACCACTCAGCTTCATTTTCATGGAAGTGTAATGGAGTACCACCACCAGGGACAACAACCACATCTAATAGGGTGTATTGTTCATTAGTGGTCTCGCCTGTTTCAACAAAGGAAATTCGTCCACCTGCAACCCATGCAGTTTCTAAATCTTGGTAGAATAAAGATGTCGCTGAGATATCATCTAACCCGGCTACATAATCAGTGATAGCCGTGGGAATGGGGCCATTCAAAAAATCATAGATATCAATCGGGCTAGATGTTTCTGTCGAGCTAGATGTTTCTGTTGAGGAATCCTGTTGTTCATGCTCATGGAAATGTAAACCAACGTGAGCTTGTGCGGGGAAACTGATTCCTAAAGCTAATAGAAATGAGCTAGCGACGTAAAATGCGGTAGACTTAGTTTTTGTATTCATTAATAAAAATAGTTGCTGGAGACCCACACTATAAAGTGTGTTTTAGTGTTGGGAGGAAAGCAACCAGCATATAAATTACTTTCCCCTAAAATTTGAGAACAAACTTAATTGATCGCCCGAAGTGCACCATTAAACTTTTTACATCTAGTAGTCAACTCAGAAGTATCAAACAATGACAATTGAATTGGGCTATCTAAGTTCCCTCTTTTCTGGAGATGTCTAATGATTTACTGATTTACGATTTTTATTCAACAGAGCGCCTGCACTGCAAGCCATGAGTAGTAAACCAGAAATCAAAGAAGGCTCAGGAATATTTACATTGTCTTGATCATCTGGAGTACCAAATGTCATAACAAAATCTTCTAATTTAGAGGGATTATCAGTCGTAAATAGTAGAGTGCGAGCGGAAAATGTTTCAAAGTTACTAAAACTGTACTTGCTTCCTTCTGGCAAGTAAATAAAGGTATCCGGATCGGCACTAAAGGATTGATCGGCAACATTAATAGTTAGCTCTCCATCCAACGTGTAGAGTGCTAAATCGGTTGGAGCTGTTAATAATTCTTCAATCCCTGAGTTTTGTTCGGGAATAAAGACATCAAATAATGAGAGCAGTCCTTCCGTTTGATTCAGGTTAGCAACCTGTGTATAATTACTTCCACCTAACCAAAAAGAATTCGGATTCGGATCAGGGAGTAACAGAGGAAAATCATCCGGAGAATACCCATCAATTAAGGTGTAAGTATTATCCTCACCCAAGGTGAAAAGGGCTTTATTTTGTAGGAGTGCAATACTGGTATCAATCGGATCAACTAAGGTCAGTTCAAAGTTCTGATTTTCTGCACCTTCAATACCAGTAATCTCTAAGTTTTGAATTCGTTCTCCATCCCCAAAGGTAACAGGAATTTCAGCAACAGTTGAGTCATCTTCAGGATTACTAACAATCAGTGTCGCACTCGCTTCTCCATCAGCTTCACCCGGACGAATTACAACAAGTTCAGGATCACCCTCTTGCGTAATTCCAAATTGAGGGGGAGTAATGAGTAATGAGTCAGGTGCCACTACCCCAAAATCCCTCAACAGTTGGAAGCCACCCTCTAATAATTCAGGTGTTGGAAGTTGAGGAAAAGGTGGATTATCAGAGGTTCCCGGTTGACCCAAAAGTTCAAATAGGCCATCAATTCCAGCCGGGATTACAAACTCTATGTGACGGGCAGGTTCTTCACCCGCATTAACAAAAGCATGGAGAACATCTTTCGGTTTAGAAATGAAGGTTCCAGGTGTCGCAGTAAAGAGTTGGTCTTCAAGTTGATAGGTTATTTCTCCCTCAAGAACGTAGACAAACTCATCTTCAAGGGTGTGATAGTGAGGTAGTGGTCCACCCGGTAAGGTAATGAAATCAAAAAGTGCTAACTGACCATCAGTATTGTCACCAATTTCAACAAACTCTGCGTTGTCACTGAATAGCCAAAAGCCCGGACGGTCTACATCAGGTAATACAACTGGAGTGTCACCATTTGCTGTGATTTCAAGAGTATTTGAAGCTTCAGTAGCATTGGTCGGAATGGTAAAAGAAGAAACATTTGAGGAATCCTGTTGTCCATGCTCATGGAAATCAAAACCAAAGTGAGCTTCTGCTGGAAAACTGATTCCCAAAATTAATAGAAATGAACTAGCGACGTAAAATGCGGTAGACTTAGTACTGGCATTCATGGGTATACCTGCTAAAAATTTTGACAATGTAATGGTCTGAAATTCCCTGGTCTCCCAAGGAATCTCGAAAATTATACAATACCAACGTAGTTTCGGGCAAAATTCTTAGCAAATGTTGATGAAGTTGTTAATTGAGAGAGCTTAGATTCACTGAGTTTACGTCGAAAACGTACATCCTCTAAATCCTCTCCTTCCGGTGAGTGCAACATTGTTAACAAGCTGTAGGAGAATTCTTGAGCACGCCAGATGTAGGGCAAGCGAATTTCGGAGTAGCGGTTTAGATAAGAAAGATCGTGGTTTTCGAGATAGTAGCTAATCAATGTCTCTGCTAAAACTCCCGCATCTTGCACCGCTAAATTTAAGCCTTTTCCACCCATTGGGGTAATAATATGAGCTGCATCTCCTGCTAATAATAATCGTTGATAACCCATGGGTTCCATCACATAATTCCGCAGCTCCATAATACGCTTTTGAAAGATTTCGCCTTCATTTAACGGACATCCTTCTTTAGCAAGCCGCTGGTGTAAATTAGCCCAGATGTGCTCATCTGACCAATCTTCTAAAGTATCGGTGCTGGGAATTTGAAGGTAATAGCGAGAAATCTTGCTATTGCGAAGCATATGAGCTGCAAAACCATCTGGATGTACACCATAAAGAGTATACTGGGCTGCGGAATTATGTGATGGAACCCATGGGTTATCAACGATTAT
>NZ_JAAHGK010000255.1:0-7096 GCF_010672505.1 Okeania sp. SIO2B9
GATTATTCTTAAAGTTTACCTTACTATCCTGAAATTTGCTGTAGTATTATGTCTGCTTAGTTACAGCAAATTCCAAGTATATGAAGTACAGATATTAACAATTAAATGTTTGTAGTACGGGAATCTTGCCCGCTATGGGTGTACCTCACAAAGGTGGAATCTTTTGTATATTTGTATATCAAGTTGAATCGTAAACATGGGAAAATTAATGATGTTGAAGCTGAGTTAATAGGTATAGCACAAGGAAGAAGGAAGTTTGAAAAATCTTGCGTTGTCTGAATTTTAAGCTTTTGATATTTCCTAACCTTTGCTTCGACTTCCTATAATACTAAACCCGGTTTATAGAATATCCTTTTATGTAGATGGGGATATAGGATGTAGGAAAAATTAGGAGAGGATTTAATCTTACATTCTATAAAGTATTTTTGAGAACCGGATTTGGTATAATTAAGGAGGAGAAAAAAAGTAAAATAAGAGACAGTAGAGTTTTTTGTTACTAATTTAAGCAGACATAATATTAGGATAAAATTTTTCAATTAGTTTGTCACCCTAAGAGCTGATTTATAAAGTAAATATTAAGAGGCTGAATTTCTGGCAATACAAGGGTTTTGGGAGTTATAGTCCAATAATGCCTAAATCCCTGAGAGTTAGATGAAATCAGGGTTTTAGCTAAGTTTACAAATCAGCTCTAAATTATGATTAGTATCAAATATCAAATATCAAAATTTTTGCTACATCTTATTGAGAGCAGGTAGTTGGTAGCAAAGAGTAGGAATATAAGGAATAATCTATCTTTATTTCATTGCTAATAATTGCTAAAAACATTACTATTCCTGACTTATTTATGAATAACTGAAGTGTTCAAAAAATATATCATTATTTTTAGGAATTGCTCTAATACTCCTTACTGTTTTTCCTTATGCGCATCATTGATTTTTTGTTTTTTGTGATTTGACTAATTTTGGCCTCGATTTCTGCTTTTGTATTTTGTTTCTCTTCCATTTTTTCTTGCCAATCATTTAGTTGGTTGAAAAGTTTTTGATTAATATTAAATACTTGTTTTTTAGACATTATTTTTACCTCATATATCTATGCAAAAAATCAAAATAGATAGAGACTATGTTAACCTCTATCTACTTATTATAGCTATGAAATAATTTTCCATAGGGGTAGTAAAATTCCTACTAAAGCACCTATCAATAAAGTTATAATAGCTAAAGAACTAATACCAAACCCTAAAGTTCGCTTCTCTGCAGCCTGATAATAACCCCAAGCAAATAAAATTCGCCCCACTACCCAAACTGTACCAATACCAGCACCCCATAGTGGGCTAATAAATATAGAAAATAGCCACAAAGACGGTAAAAATAAAATTATTTGTTCTACAGTATTTTGTTGTACTCTTAATACCCGTTCAAAATTTTGCTCTCCAGTCATTTGAGGAGGCATAATGTTGTATTTTGCTCTAGCTCTACCAACATTAATAGTCACAATAAAATACATGAATAAAGAGACAACTGTTATTAAACTCGGCCACAGAATTGCTTGTGTTTTTAGCATAGCGATCGCTTTTGAAAGATTATTTATTAAGGCAACTTTATTCACATAATAGTTTTGATGTTTATTTTTCACAAGTAGGCGATCATTACCATTTTATCGAAACGTAGGGTTTTGTCCACTATAAAACCCCATCTCTTTAGAGCGGAAATAGATGGACTCCCCAAGGTAAAAATAGGTGATTTCCTAACGAATGCTGACTCTTCCAGAGGAGCTTTCTTTCGGAATGCTCCGTAAACGCAAATCGCAAACTATCTTACCTATTTTAACAATTAATTTAACTCAAAACATACACAATTAAATATTTTTATACTATAGTTATAAGTATAAAGTTAATTAAAGTAGGTCGATATAAATGATAATCTATGAGTTCAAAGTTAAAGCTAAACCAGCACAATACAAAGCAATAAATGATGCATTCGTACATCTCAATTCATTCAAAATAAGTACTTAAGATATTGGATGGATCATGATAAAATAGGTAAGTACGATCTTAATAAATATTGCAAAGTATTAGCTAAAGAGTTTAAATTTGCTTCTGAACTCAATTCAATGGCCAGACAGTCGGTGGCGGAAAGGGTATGGTCTGCGATATCTAGATTTTACGATAACTGTAAAAAAAAGGTTTAAAGATAAGAAAGCGGTGCGACCCCGCGACGACGGTAGTCGCAAGCGGTTGGAGCTCAGGGAGGTCTACTCGCCATGGGAATGGCGACCAAGAGAGGTTTTTTAAACTTTGGAAAACAGACTCGGTCTATAGAACCCATTTGGTATCTTTTGAGGAAAAGGCATAAATTTGGCGTTGCACAGCGACGAAAGATTTGAGATTTTTGATTGAATTGGATTGTGGATTAATCAATTGCTAGAATGATTAATTAATGGTTATTTTTAGTCAAAGTCTAAACTAATTTTTGGCAATATCATTCCAGAATGTGCAACCCCATAAATTTAAGTAGCTAGTTAAGTAGCGATCGCCAATGCTCATAACCAATAGCTGGGTAAATGTCAGTCTTCAAGTAGTTTAACAGACAAAAAATGGGTTCTGATTGAACCTGCAAAAAAAAAAAGAAAACTTGTCCTACAAAATGGAGCAAAAGACAAATATTGGACAGTGTACTCTATCAACTGAAGAATGGTTGTAATTGGTCTGATTTACCCCAGGATTTACCTCCTTATTCCACAGTATTTTGGCAGCTACATTCAGTGGAGAGAATCAGGGGTAATGGAGAAGATTAGAGATGTATTATATCAAATCCGTTTAATTGGACATAAAAAAAATCTTCAATCGCCATAACTACGTTTATCTTTGTAATTCTTTCTCCTCCTGAGGACTGAGGACTGAGGACTGAGGACTGAGGACTCCTGACTTAACCATTCTATGGCTGTTTAACCGGATTTGATATTACATTCTCAACTGCCTCAACAGGTAAAAAAACCGCTCCGGGACAACTTTAATTATTACAGGACTTACGCAAAGCTCCGCTAACACTGAAAAATCAAGCGCGATCGCGTCAAGACAATTACCATAGTTAAAACCCGATAAAAAACGTCTATCAAATGAAAAATAGCCCTGAATTTTATTGTAGGCTTCTTCAGGTCTTGGAGCAGATAATCTGAGAGTAATTCATGTTTGACTTGAGCAATAGTTTTTCCTATTTTCACTGCTAATCTTTTGACAAAATTCCAGACTAACATTCCACAAGCAATACGATTTATTTGAATTTTTCTCAGACGACATTCACAGAAGCCGATACCTGTTAATTGCTTAATTTATCTGTGACATTCCTCAATTTTCCATCTCGTTTAATATTCAAATTATATATCATCTTTACTGCATTTGCTTAGGCCATTAGTAGCAATATATTCTGTTCTAAGGATTCTTTGATAATGTAAGCCACGAAACCATCCTCAACTTAGTTGGAACACATCCAGCTAGGAAAACAATCAAGCAGTGGTTGAAGGCAGGATACATTGATAAAGGAACATACAATCCAACACATGAAGGAACCCCCCAAGGAGGAGTAATTAGTCCATTAATCGCCAGTATAGGCTTACATGGACTAGAACAACTGATTAACTCAGTCAAGCTACCCAAAAGACGTAAGTTGGGCATAATCAGATACGCAGATGACTTGATTGTGACAGCCAACAACAGAGAAACTTTGGAAAATATCCGAGAAACTTTGAAACAATGGCTATATGAAAGAGGGCTACAAATCAGCGATGAGAAAACAAGGATAGTTCACATCAGGGATGGATTTAACTTTCTAGGGTTCAATCTAGGTAAATATAACGGCAAACTACTGATTAAACCCCAGAAAGAAAAGGTACTAGAATTCTGTCAACAAATTGGTAGAACAATTAAATCATGTGGTTCATGGTCACAAGAAAATCTCATTACCAAGTTAAATCCCAAATTAACAGGTTTTGCTAACTACTATCAAGGGGCAGTAAGTAAAGAAACCTTTAACTATATAAACTACAGGGTATGGAAATACCTTTGGAAGTGGGCTAGACCTAGGCAGCTGACTTTAATTTTAAACGCTAGCAAGAATATAGAACGATGGTTTGAAGGAATATTTCCATCCGACTCTACCAAGTCAAACGGTAAGCTCTACCGGGATTGCCTGCGGAGTGGACAAAGCCTTTAATTACCAAACTAAAGCCACGTTGAAACAAGAAGTTAACGCCAAAACTACCTATGTCCAGTTAAGTCTAGATTTGGGTGGTTTGGGGTCAGTTTAATAGAGCGGTGAAAAACTCAAACGTCTTAGTTTTAATTACTATCTCACAAAACCAGATTCCACTAATCAACCAATGGAAATTTTTGATCCTAGATGAGCAAATAGTTAGAGAAAAAACCTTAACTTTAGAGGGTGCTTCACAAAATAATATTTAACGCGCCACAAAGATCGGACAATCTATTGAAAAAAAGTCCTTTAATCAATCTAGAATAGTTTTTTTAGGCCCAAAATATAATTAAAAACTAAAGAAGTCTAAGAAATCTACATAAATTAAAGGTTTCACCGCTCCAGATCACCCAAGCACAGATTAGAATAAACCAGTGAAAGCTAGATTATATGGGGTTTTCAGCAAAAAAATCCTGATGTTATCCCTAACACTCACGCTTATGATAGGCAAGAGGATATGGGAAACCATTATCAGTCAAAGGGTCTGAGGTTTTGATAGGAGAAACAAAAGGTTGAAGTTAATCACAAAAAGCCTAATAGTTGAAAACCTATCTATGGTATCCCAAGACTTTGCTTGCCTGAACTTTAGATTTACTTGCAGCAAACTAAACCCTGCTAGAACATTCTGTCCAAATTAAAAAGGAGTATCTCAATGAACAAAGGCGAATTAGTTGACGAAATTGCAAAAAAAGCAGATGTCACTAAAAAGCAAGCAGATGCTGTACTTAGTGCAGCCCTAGAAGCTATTATGGAAGCTGTGGCCAGTGGAGATAAAGTGACCCTAGTGGGCTTTGGTTCATTTGAATCAAGAGAACGCAAAGCCAGGGAAGGTCGTAATCCCAAAACAGGTGACAAAATGGAAATACCTGAAACTACAGTGCCTGCTTTTTCTGCGGGTAAATCTTTCAAAGAGTTAGTTGCAGACAAAAACGGTAAATAACTATATCCAGCTTTGACTAAACCAGTACACGGAGGAAATTTAGCTTGGGCAGCCACAATAGCAGGTTGTCCAATATCTGCTATTCTTGATTTTTCTGCCAGTATTAATCCTCTAGGGCCACCAGATTCGGCTATCCATGCCATTCAAACTCAGATTGGCAAACTCACAGCTTACCCAGACCCCAACTATCAGGAGTTAAAGAGAGCGCTGAGTTTAGCACATCCTCCTTTGGCTCCAGAGTGGGTTTTGCCTGGCAATGGTGCGGCCGAATTATTAACTTGGGCTGCCCTAGATTTGTCAAAGCTGGAGAAAACTTATTTGGTAACGCCAGCTTTTGGTGATTATCGACGTGCCTTGCAAACTTTTACCGCTAATGTGGTTGAATGTCCCTTAATCGTCGGGCGATCGCAATTACCTCAGTTGGACATAGGAGCTGATACTAATAAAGGACTACTTCTCAATAATCCTCATAATCCTACGGGAATGTTGATCAAGCCTGAAGCAATTGTCCCTTATTTAGAAAAGTTCGGTTTGGTAGTGGTAGATGAAGCATTTATGGACTTCTTACCACCGCCTCAACTAGAAAGCTTAGTGCCATTGGTGACAGAATTTGAGAATTTGGTCATTTTACGTTCTTTGACTAAATTCTATAGTTTACCTGGACTACGCTTGGGTTATGCAATTTCTCATCCTGAACGCCTTCGGGAATGGCAACAATGGCGAGACCCTTGGCCTGTAAATACTTTTGCTATTGCCACGGCTCAAGCAGTTTTACAAGACCAAGTATTTCAACGGCTAACTTGGGATTGGTTGGCAGATGCTCGTCCCCAGTTATTCCAAGGGTTGGCGGAGTTACCGGGGTTACAACCATATCCCGGTGCAGCCAATTTTTTATTAGTTTATTCACAAAAGTCCGTTGACTGGCTACAGACAATATTACTGAAACAGCATAAAATTTTAATTAGAGATTGTCTGAGTTTTCCAGAATTGGGTGATCGCTATTTTCGAGTGGCTGTCCGTACTAAAGAAGAGAATCAAATGTTACTTGATGCTTTAACAGAAATTTTGAAGTAAATTAGTATGTGGTATTAATCTTAATTACTTAGGAGTCAACCCACCCCTAACCCCTCCCAGGAGGGGAACAGGAGTCAGGAGCCAGCTATTAGCTATTAATTTTTGGGGAAGGTAAAAGCAACCTTTGAAATTGAAAAAGAATAAAAAGTTACTGCCAAAGTCCCAGGACCAAACCTTAGAAGTAATTATTCATTACCGAATAATTAATAATTAAATAATTAAATAATTAAACAATTCAGCTTTATTAGGCTGCCTTTTCAGGGAAAAAATAAACTTTTTCCTTATTGGTAAATCCTCTCCCTTTTAGAGCTATCCATTTTGTGACAAAATAGACAAGTTATGTGTGAGTGCTTGAGAGGCTTTTTCTTCAAAAATCATGTATTGGAAAGTAGATTTTTTTGAGAACTTAAGTAGTTTTGCCTAGCTAAATTGACTCTTTCTTCCTACCCCCCTACTCTCTACTCACCTTCTCCCCACAAGGTTTGCAGAAGTTCCTGATCAGGGATAGCTTTTAGAGAGAGGTAATTATCCATTATCCATTAATGAATAATTGCTGTTTGTGTAGCATCCCGCAGGGAAGCGCTGACTGCTGAAACGTTGAATGCTTACCTTAGGAGTCAGGAGTCAGGAGAGAAGAAAGGAGAAGAAACAGGAGTAGAAGGAGAAAGTTTTTTGGTCGCCAAAACGGAACGGAGTTCTATCGCGCTCTTATCCGGAAATGATATAGCAATGTGCGCTGGCATATTTACAAATTACAAGAACTGTCCAATAGCTAAAAGTCTTGTATTATCGGTCTTTTATTCCCCCAGATGAGCTGTTGCCTGTTGCCTGTTGA
>NZ_JAAHGK010000256.1:0-7076 GCF_010672505.1 Okeania sp. SIO2B9
TAGAGATGGGGTTGGCTTGACCGTTAATGCCTGTGGATGAGTAACCGCCGACGGCCTCAGTAGAAGCAGGAAGTAAACATCAATTTGTTACGTTATGTGACGCTTTGTATCAGTTTTATGAAGCAGTTTCTGACATGATAAAAATCATCAGACATAACAAAAAGAATGCGATCGCATTCTTTTCCTAATCTCTAGTGCAGGATGGCAGAAATAACTAACCAGTTACAAAATCCTAAAAGCCTTATCAATCAATATTTTTGACTTTTGACTTTTGAATGCATGACTTCCGCGTAGCGGCACTAGCTATTCTATGAAAAAGGTCTAATTAGCAGCTCGAGCTGCTTTTTGGTTTGCTACATCTAGATAATTTTGATACTCGAGAACTTTTGTTTGTGCTGTTTGGTAGTTTGGATTAGACTCTGGCACTTCTTTCATCAGATCGACAGCTTTTTGCCAGTCATTAGCTACCGCATTCCATTCAGATTTTGTTTGAGCAGTCTGGGCTTTTTGAGCAGCACTTTGGGCACTTGTGACAGCAAAATACCAAGGGTCTGAAACAGTGGTTCCGGAATCATTTGTTTTTGGAGATGGTGAAGTTTCAGTATCTTCAGAAGATGTTTGTGGTTGAGATGAGTCAGGGTCATTAGTTTCAGTGTTTTCTGATTTTGACTCACTTAGGAAGGGTAAGGGAAATATTCCACCAAAGTGCAATGCAGCAAGAGTAGCTAGTGAGACTAACAAAAATAGTAGCAATATTCTCAGAATGAGAGGAGTTTTCTTTTTTTGAGCTTGAGGTTGCTGTGATATTTCCTCTTGATTTTCTTCATACTCAGTTTCTTCATACTCAGTTTCTTCATACTCAGTTTCTTCGTCGTATTCTCCCTCCTGGTAATAATCTTCGTCTGTTTCAGTTTCGTAGTCAGCTTCAACTTCTTTTTGATCTAAGTGATCTATAGGTTGCTGAATATCTTCTAAGTCCGATCTTTCTTCTTCAAAGTCAGGTAGATCCGATGTTGGTGGGGTATCTAAAATAATTTTATCTTCCCAGACTGGTTGTTGAACGCCAGTCTGAATACCATACACTTTGACTGTGTGGATTGATTCAACTCCCAATTTAACGATTCCAGTTCTAATAAATTCAACAAGAGGAGCTTGTTGATTAGCAACTTGATCGGACTCGAGTGTAACTTCAAGACAATCATTGTCCCTAGTTACTTGGACGTTAATACCTTTTTTTTGTAGTGAGTGGTTAATAATTGAGGAGATAATTTTTGGATCTCCTTGTTTAGCAAGTTCCCGCAGATTATTTGATGCCATAAATAGCGCTCCTTTGGGCTGGAGGGCGAATAGTTGATTTACTTAAAATTATTTAATTATTATAGTGAATTACTAAAACCAAAACTTTTTGGCTCTGAACTTCTTGATTTACCGAAAACCTGGGTATAAAGCCTCCCCCTTTTAGGGGGACTTTGTGCTATGCTTAAGAAAGCGGAAGGTATTCAACCGCTCTAAAAACTTAACTACTAATTGTAGCGCACTAGCACCTTGAAAATTGCTGTCAGACCCCGCGTCGCCCTCAGGTGCAAGGGAATGCTGACCAAGAGAAGAGTTATGGGGTTTTCCATAGGAACGCTTATGCATGGAAAAGCTCTAAGCAACAAGTACAAGAGAACCAAAGTTTTTTTTGAGGTTTGAACTGTACCGTAGGGCATACGGGAACAGACTCTTGGAATAGAGTAAGCGCTTGGGAAGAGAACCATCTCTGGATTAGATTCCCCAAGGTATTTGATTTAAGTAGACTCGTTGTTGGCGTAGCCTTGCGGAACGCAAACCAAGAATTCTGGTTTCAGGAGAATCTCCGCACCTTTAGAGGTTGTTTGTAAAGAATTATGAAGTGTTTTTACCCCTGGCAAATTGGGTATTTCAGCCTATAAATCTGGGATAAATAACCGAGTTGTTAAAGTTTAAAGGTCAATCATTGTATATTACAAAACTTTACAAACAGTCTCTTAGATCGGAGAGTATATCAAAGAGTACTGCCTCCACTAAGTTAACTTAATTTTGGGTCTGACGTTCTCTCTAAAGATTTATCATTTTCTTTGTGGGTTTAATACCCCACCGTCAACGGGGGTGTTCACGCATTACTTGGGGGAGCGAATCCCCATGTAATTTTCCTCCTGTCTCCTGTCTCCTGTCTCCTGTCTCCTTCTTCAAACCTTAGTTTATAAATTCATCGACTTTACTCTATTAACTGCAATCTTATTACCACTAATTTTTAGCTCGTCCAGATTTTCCTCCACAACAAATTAAATTAATTTCTATAGGCTGACCAATCGCCGATGATTTCAGAATCAGAAAACCTACTACTTGGATTGTATATTAGCAGAAATTATCAATTGTTAACAATATCTAATAATTAAAAATTGCTTCTTATCTGTCTATACCTGTAGTTATATTTGTCTAAATCATATTATGATGCTTAATAGAAGCTCTAATTTTTTTACTTAGTGTCAATAAATTAGAAAACTTATGAATAGTTTAGCTGATTATGGGATGCGAATCCTATTAATTTTATAAATTTTTAAGAATAGTGATTTGAGGGGGCATTAAAGATTAAAAATTATGCTAGCGTTAATTGTTAAATATTTTCTAGGTTTTTTCCTGTTGGTAATTTAATAGCTTTAATATGTCCTGAATAAATATCTCCAACAATGATGATGGGGAGGGAAAACCTGAAAATAAACTATATGAATTTACTCAGACCAATGGGGGGTGTTTGAATTATCTTTTTATTTTGGGTTTAATACCCCGCACCTCATGAGCGGTGTTTACAATTGGTTGGGATTTGAGTCCCCATCCACCTCTTCCTTCTTCAAGGCCATAATAATTCCGATGTCCTAAATTTTGACTCCCAGCCGATAATAGTTCTACGATTTTTTACTGAAGATATTTTTCTGAGAAAACACCTGACAAAGTTCTATTACTTTAGTTTGTAGTGTAGATATTTGCTCTTTTCCTTGCTTGAGACTTACTTCTAGCTCTAGTAATAAAGGTAAGGTTTTCTGTAATTGATTTAAGGACAAAGAATTGACCTCTTGTCGTAAAAAATATATCCTTTTAGGGTTGCCTATTTCCGCAGCTTGAGCGATCGCTTTTTCATCTCGCTCCCCTGTCTCTATCATTAGTTTTACCCAAAACCATATTCTAAATTGGCCTACTAGAGTAGCCACTATTCGTAATGGATGTTCATTGTGGGCAATTAAATCTGCGACTAACTCCAAAGCTTTAACCGTATCACCTAAACGAATTGCTGTAGCTAACTTTAAACTACTTTGAGTCTGAGAACCGACTAGAGTAGTAATTACTTCTAAGTCCACTACAGAATCTCCAGATACATATAGCTGTAATTTAGTCAACTCACTATGAAGTTGTCGGCGATCGTTACCTAAAGCTTCTGCTAAAAAAGTAACCCCACTAGAATTAAGCTTGACTCCTACTTCCTGAGCCATTTCTTTGACTTGCTGCTCCAATAACTCTGTTTTCCAAGGAGGAATAGGAGAGAAATCTCTAACCTCAGCCCATTTTTGGATCAATTTTGTGGACTTAAGTCTTTGATCAGGTTTATTGGGCGTAGTCAACAATAGCAGAGTAGTTTCAGGAATCAGAGGTAGAGTACTTTCCAAATTTTCCAATAGATTTTGTGAACAATGCTGAGTTATATTAGTATCGACTAGCCAGACAAAACGACTACCAGAACCAAAAGGAGGAGTCATGGCCTGATTCAATCCAGTTTGAACAGCATCTATTGCTGGCAAAATTTTGTCATAGTTAAAGCTAGCCCAGTTAGGATCGAGGACAGATTCACGCAAAGCATTAGCTGCTAGCATCATTGAATATTCATCCTCGCCAAAGTATAGGTAAATTGGCATAAGAAGCTATTTTTTGATAAGGGGCGATTAAGATTGGACGATACATATCAGGACTACATTAACCGAGTAGCACAGACAACCTTGCTATCAAGTTACAAATCTCAGTTGGAATATATCCAACAGTCTCCGAAATTCACTAAACTGGATGGCCAAATTGAGGCTAATAATTTTCCTGGCTATTCTGTGATTACTCCACCGGGGGAAGAAGACTCGCAAAACGGCAACTTTTATCAGTATTTGCAACAATCTCAACAACTATTGGTAGAACTATTGGGAACTAATTTAATGATTCCCGTGCCTGGCAATAGTTTTCATTTAACCTTAGCTGATTTAATTTGGGAAAGTGCCTTTCTAAATGCTAGTCAAAGTAATCCTCAATTTGAAGAAAAACTACGCTCTTGTATTGCTGAAAGTTTTCAAGAGTTATCTATTGCCAAAAATGGCCATCAAGCCCGCTGGCAAGTTTTAGGAATTGTAGTAATGACTAGAGCTATTGGTGTTTGTCTCGTCCCAAAAGATGAAAGTTCTTATGATCGGATTCTACAACTACGTCGGTCAATTTATCAAAATCCTAATTTCATTGCTTTAGGTATTGAACAGCAATATCACTTTACTGCTCATATTACCTTGGGATATTTTGGGGAAATTCCATCAGATTTAGATACTGCTGCTGTGGGAGATGGGATTTTAGAATTAAATAATCAATGGTTGGAAAGCAATTCAGAAATGTTATTGCATCGGGGAGAACTCCGAAAGTTTGATAATATGGTACGGTATTATCGACAACCAGATTGGCCTGTTGTAGATTTGTAATTAGGGTTTGCCCTCAAAAGTCTTTCTCCTAGGTGTAGGAGATAGGAGACAGGAGACAGGAGACAGGAGACAGGAAAAATGGGAATGAGTGAGGAGCTAGGAGTAAGAATTGTCCCAAGATTGTTCTGCCCAAATCTTGACCAAAATTCGCTCATTTTTGAACTATTACCACTTAAAACCTCGCACTTTTTGATACTTAACAAGGCTAAAACCTTTATCTATAAAGACTTTTAGATTTAATCAGCAAGCCCTAATTAAATTAGGCCAGAAATAATATAGGGAATAGGGAATAGGTAGGGACTTTGTATTCAAAGTCCCTACAGATTATTTCGTTTACGGGTTGTTTGGGAGCAAGTAATGAAAGGGGTATTCATAATTCTGATGTTGATTACGGTTAGTCCAAATATCTTAATTCTGATGTTGATTCACCAACGCCATTTTTTGACTTGATAAGTTAGAATTTTGATCGTAACTTGTCCTTAAGGGCAGAGTTGAAAAATTGTATTTGGAGTATTTTATATGGCGTTGCATATTTGCGGGATGAATTAGTGTGGGGAGTGTGGAGGGCGTTACATATTTGCGCATTGGAATTATAGTTTTAGAAAAAGAAGGAAGTATACAAAGATGTGTTACCTTTTTTGCAAAGATTCACCCCTGAGTTCAGCAGCGCCTTTTATATAATTCCTACGGACTACTGACTACTGATATAGCTATAAATTATCGTGAGTATAAATGTTATTGGCATAGGTTTAGATGGAGTTGTTGGACTAAATGAGTCAGTGCGGAAAATTGTTGAAAGGGCGACTGTGTTAGTAGGAAGCGATCGCCATCTCCGTTATTTCCCTAATCATTCTGCCGAAATTATTGTACTGGAAGATATACTTGAGACAATTGTAGAAATACGACAGCATTTAGATATCCCCAACAGTTGTATCGTAGTTTTAACTTCAGGAGACCCTTTATTTTTTGGCTTAGGGCGACTATTAGTAACTCATTTTCCGCCAGAAAAATTAAGGTTTTATCCGCATCTGAGTTCGGTACAATTAGCTTTTAGTCGCCTTAAAATTCCTTGGCAAGATGCTAAAATAATTAGCGTTCATGGTCGCTCAATGGATGAGTTGATTCAAGCACTGCAGCAGGGAATTGAGAAAATAGCAGTGTTAACAGACCATACTCATACACCAAAGGCGATCGCTAGTTTGTTATTAAGTTTAGATTTACCAATTGACTATCATTTTTGGGTCTGTGAAAATATAGGTAGTGAGGATGAACGAGTTCAACAATGGTCTATAGATGAAGCAAAACAAGAAATATTTGCTCCGTTAAATGTAGTGGTATTATTACGTCAATCTAAATTAGCTAATCAATCTGTAAATTTAGCTAATTTGCCTTGGTTGGGGATACCAGATAATTATTTTTTTACTTACGATGACCGCCCAGGGTTAATGACGAAACGGGAAGTACGGGTTTTAATTTTGGCTGAGTTGGGTTTGCAACCAGGACAAATTATTTGGGATATTGGTGCTGGTAGTGGCTCTGTTTCAGTTGAAATTGCTCGCCTTTTTAGTGATTCTACAATATATGCAATTGAAAAAACTGCTGCTGGAACAAGTTTAATTGAAGAAAACTGCCGTCGCTTTCAGGTTAACAATGTAGTTTCTATTCATGGTAATGCTCCAGATATTTTGCATCACCTGCGCCCTCCCCATAGAATTTTTATTGGGGGTAGTAGTGGTAAACTTAGGAAGATTCTGGGAGTTTGTGGGATGAGGATGTTACCTGGAGGAATGATAGTATTAGCATTTACCAGTTTGGAAAATTTGCATACTGCTTTAAGTTGGGCAGAGGAAAGAAAAAAGAGCGATCGGAGTTGGAATTATCGTCTTTTGCAAGTACAGTTATCTCGATCTATACCTATAGCTAATTTAACTCGCTTTACTCCACTCAATCCAGTGAATATTATGATTATTAGTAGTTAGCACAGGGTAATGTATTTGCGATAAATGAAGGCAATCGCGGTCCTAATGGCGATATATGGATATCCTTGAAACCCTGATCAAACAATAGTTTTGAAGTGCTTGTCACCCTCAGAGGGGACTTACACAATTTTTAGATCTTTAATATAGCCTAAACTCTCTTTATGACTGGCAAATATGTCCCTGTTTTCAGTTAACCAATCAAAAAAACGGATTGATACCAAATCCAGTTTACCGAAAAGCGACGTTGAAGGCCCCCGTGTTTTAACCGGGGGATGAAAACAAGCGAGTCGCTTAGACTAGACAACTTTAGTTGTCCTGTGTTATTATTACCTACAATAACTGTTCGGTCTGCCCG
>NZ_JAAHGK010000257.1:0-7074 GCF_010672505.1 Okeania sp. SIO2B9
GACAAAGAAAATACCCAATCAGGAATTTCTTTGTCTAAGAGTCAGTTACAACTTTTCTTAGGAATTTTATGGTCAACAGATGGTACGGACGTTGCATACAACATCCGTACAAACAAAACAATTGGGTATACAGAATATAACTCTACCTCAGAAGTTTTAGTCAGACAAATCCAACATTTACTTCTACGTTTAGGTATAGTTTCTCTGTTCAATATTAAGAAGATAAAATATCAAGGTAAACCTTATCTTTCTTATCGAGTTCAAATTACAGGACGTGAGGATATGCTCAAGTTTTGTGAATTGATAGAACCATATTTAAGTAGTTACAAAAAGCAACTTTGTGAAAGTTGTTATTTAGTTATTCAAGATATAGAATTTCTCAGACTTATAAGGTGTGGTTCTTTTTCTTCTTTCCTATTTTCTGGAACCAGAATTACTAATTCCTACTCCCTACTCTCTACTCCCTACTCCCTAAGAGAAAAAAATCAATCTAAACATTGTCTACCTCCAGAAATTATTACCCTAATTGCAGAAGCTAAAAAAGCTAGTGGAATGACTTGGACAGAAATAGATAAAGCTGTCGGAGTATGTCGTGGCACTATGTCGTCAGGTTTAAATTTTCAAAATACTCCAACTAGGAATTTATCCCGTCATAAAGTTAATAGATTTGCGACAGCTTTTGCAGATGAAAAATTAAAATCCATTGCTAATTCTGAGGTTTTTTGGGATGAGATTACTTCTATAGAATATATTGGCAAAGAAGAAGTTTTTGATTTGACAATTTCCGAAACTCATAACTTTATTGCCAATGATTTTATAGTTCACAATTGCATGGGTAAAAAGAAAGTTTCAGAAATGGAAAAGCATCGAGAAATATTTATTGATGGTGCGACTCAAAGAGGTGTTCATTCTGCAGTGGCAGAAGATTTGTTTGAACAAATGATTAAATTCGCTGAATATTGTTTGGCTTATGAGACAGAAATTATGACTGTAGAATATGGCGCTATTCCTATTGGTAAAATTGTAGAAGAACAGATTGAATGTACTGTCTATACGGTAGATAAAAATGGATATATTTATACACAACCAATCGCTCAATGGCATAATCGAGGTATGCAGGAAGTTTATGAATATAGTCTGGAAGATGGAACAGTAATTCGGGCAACACCAGAACATAAGTTTATGACTGAAGATGGTCAAATGCTGCCTATTGATGAAATTTTTGAGCGTAATTTAGATTTGAAATGTTTAAGGAGTCTAGCAGAATGGGAATTTCCTATCGTCAGTTAAAACCTCAATTGAAGCAACAGATTATTTAGGCATTTCATTACCCCCTGAAATGCCAAGAAATTCTAGATTTTCTCTGGGATTACAAAAAAGCAAAAATAGAACAGATTTTAAGGAGTTATCGTCGTGGTTAAAATTGTTTCTCGCAAGCTGGCAAAAACAGAAAATGTTTATGATATTGGAGTAGCTAAAGACCATAATTTTGTCTTAGCAAATGGGTTAGTTGCCTCTAACTGTTTTAACAAATCTCATTCCACAGCTTATGCTTATGTAGCTTATCAAACTGCTTATTTAAAAGCTAATTATCCAGTCGAATATATGGCAGCTTTACTAACTGCTAATAGTGGCGATCAAGATAAAGTACAAAAATATATTGCTAATTGTCATAAATTTAATATCGAAGTCGAACCGCCGAATATTAATAAGTCAGAAGTAGATTTTACTCCCTTGCCAAAAGTAGCGACAGGAGAAACAAAAGATAAAATTTTATTTGGATTATCCGCAGTAAAAAATGTAGGTGAAGGAGCAATAGAAGCAATTTTAGAAGCAAGAAAAGAAGGGGAAGAATTTAAGTCTTTAGCCGATCTATGTGACAGAGTTAATCTTAATGCTCTGAATAGTCGTACTTTAGAATCTTTAATTAAATGTGGAGCTTTCGATAAAATTCAATCAAACCGTCACCAATTAATCAAAGATTTAGAAGGTGTAATGAAATGGGCGCAAGATAGAAATAAAGACCGGGATATAGGGCAATTAAGTTTATTTGATGTGGCAGAAAAAACAATGCCTGCTTTTGATTCTGCTCCTAAATCTTCCACTGTTTCAGATTTTCCAGCTAAAGAAAAATTGCAGTATGAAAAAGAAATTATAGGATTTTATGTATCCGACCATCCTCTCAAATATGCACAGGAGCAAAATAAAATTTCGGATGCTATTTCTATTGCTGAAATGAAGGAAAAAAAATCTAAGTCAGTTATAAAATTATTGGTAATGTTAGCTGGAATTAAACCTCATATTACAAAAAAAGGCGATCGCATGGCATTTCTGCAAGTAGAAGATATGACTGGGCAGGTAGATGCAGTAGTTTTTCCGAAAATATATGAAGAAATTAAAAATTTACTAATAGAAAGTTCTCTTTTAGTCTTGACTGGAAAAGTTGATAAGAAGGATGATGAAAATCAGTTATTAGTAGATGGTGCAGACAAATTAGAAAAGGTAATGGCAGATGCAGTAGAACAACATGAAAAACCAGTGACAGAATTAGATAATTATCAAAATGAATCGAGAAATGAAGAGATAGAAATTAACCAACCTATTGTAGAAGTAGAAAAACCAATAGAGCAATTAGAAAGTCAAAAAAATCCTCCGAAAAAAGACCCTGAATTATTAATAACTGAAAATGGTTCTGCGAAACAAAGACAAATAATTATCTTACAAATACCAGTAAATATTATTCCTGAAAATGATTCTTTATTTGAACAAATTAAAGCCATTCTTGAAGAACAATCTTCTGGTGATCTGGAAAAAGCAAAGGTAGCAATAGGAGCATTAATATCTGATGGAAAACAACAACATTTAGTACAGTTTGGTCGGCAATTTTGGGTTGAAGATGAAGAGACAACTATTCGTCGTTTTCATGATGTAGGGTTTAAAGTTCAGATATCTAGTTGGGAAGCTTTTGCTTCTAAATAATAGTAACTAGGGCTTGCTGATTAAATTTCAAAGCATTGAATGGTATTAGTTTTAGCCTTTTTGGAGCGAAAAAAGTGAGCTTGTTTTTGGCATAAAAACTTCAAAAAGTTAGTATTGAGGGCAAAAAAAGCAGAACAATCTGCGGACAACTCTTCTTCCTACCTCCTCTATAATTCCCATTCCTCCTGTCTCCTGTCTCCTGTCTCCTACCCCTACTAAAAGACTTTTGATCACAAACCCTAAATATAGTTATAACAAACCTGGTTTATAAAGTTTATCAAAGAGATTTATAATTTTTCCGATTCTCTATAATAGTAATTTGGAAAAAGAATGTTATTAATAATAAGGACAGTTAAAAGACACGTCCAGGAGATTTTCCTTGGACTGAAAATGTAAATTAAGACCTAATAATATCATGTCCGTTAGTATCATTTGTGTAAAAGCTAGGGAAATATCTAACCTCATGTTAAAATTTACCGAATAATTAAGGTTTAAAGCCTCTCCTTTAAAGGATAAAAAAGAAAAAATTATTCTTTTAGTCAATCCTCTTCTTTTCAAGGAGAGGTAATTATTCATTATTCATTATTCATTATTCATTATTCATTATTCATTGTTGAACCTCTTCCTTCTTACTTCTGCTATCAATAACCAACCACCTTAATAATCCTCTCCTTTGCCCCCAACTTCACCAACCGATTCCCCCTATCATCCTGTCCATAAACTTTAACAGAATCCACCATCATTCCACATACTTTTCCTTCAGTTGTTAACATCTGAGCTACTACATCCGACCTACTAACAACAATTCCTGCCAAAACATCAGTTTGTCTCGTAAACTGAAAAGCATTCTGACCAATACCACCACGATTAGCAACTCGCAACGAACCAATAGCAATACGCTTTCCATAACCCTGTTCAGAAACTAAAAATAAATTGCTTTCTCCATCCAAAGTCACACAACCTACCAACTCCTCTTGCTTTCTTAATCTTGTTGCTTGAGACCCCTGTGCAGTACGTCCCATTAAAGGTAACTGTTCCTCATCTATTTCTAATCTTAATAATCTCCCCCCAGAAGTTGCCAAAACTACTTGTTCCCCTACCTGAGCTAAATTAGCATAACGTAATTCATCCTCTTCCTTTAGTTTAATTACTGTTATACCGCGATTTGTAATATCACTTAAATCAGACAAAGGTAAACGCTTAATTTTACCATTTTGAGTCAACATGATTAAATCCTTATTTTCTTCAGCTTCCTGTAAAACAAATTGAGCAATAATAAACTCCTGACGAGCATCCGTCATTTCTTTAGTTGCTGACAGTGATAATAATGTTACTAAAGGTACACCCTTATATTCATGTCGTGTTGTCGAACGATTAGAACCAGAAGGAATATCATTTACTTTCAGAGGATAAGCTTTACCACTACGAGTCAATACCACTAAAGTTTGGTCTGTAGTTGCCTCAATAATATTAATAGTAAAATCATCATTATTTTCAATAATAATATTAGATTTTTTATCAATTTGATGCTTCTCAAATTCTTTAGCAAGTAATCGTCTTACATATCCTCGGTGAGTAAATTCTATAACAACCTCTTCAGTCGGTGGTGGAGCAGCTTCCAAAGTCAAAAATTGTGATTCAACAGCTGTACCTTTTGATTTTCTACCTCTACCTTTAGCTTCCTTATTTGTTTCTTGACTACCAATTTCTACATTACTTTTCTGTTGAGAAACAGAAGCATTTGATTCCGCTTGAACAATAATTCTAGTACGTCTAGGATCGCCATACTTGCGTTTTAGAGTCCGTAATTCTTTTTTCAGCGATCTTAGAAGTAAACGGCGATCGCTCAATAAACCCTGTAACTCTTGTATTTTCCCCCTAAGTTGCTCATATTCCTCCTCCAATTTTTGTCTTTCCAAACCAGTCAGTCTGCGCATTGGCATTGCCAGAATAGCATCAGCTTGATTTTCGCTTAAACCCAAACTTTCTTGAAAACTAACCTTAGCACTACTACCATCAGGAGCATTTCTGAGAATATCAATCGTAGTATCCAAATCTGTTAAAGCTTTGAGCAAACCCTCAACTATATGACACCTACCTTGAGCTATTTCCAAATCATTGCTGTAGCGACGAGTTAAAGTTTGTTCCCTAAAACTAATAAACTCCTGTAAAAAATCTCGTAGAGATAACTGTCGTGGTTGCGCATCAACCAAAGCCAACATAATAGCACCAAACTTTGAAAGTAAATCAGTATGCTGATAGAGGTGGTGAAGTACAACACTAGGATCAGCTTCACGTTTTAGCTCAATTACAACCCTAATACCAGAGCGATCGCTTTCATCTCGCAAATCAGAAATACCCTCTATTTTACCCGCATTAACCAAATCTGCAGTTTTTTCAATCCAACCCGCCTTATTAACCTGGTAAGGCAACTCTGTCACCACAATAGCCCTTTTTGTGCGACGCCCACGAGCTGTAGGAACTTCCTCAATAGTGGCCACTCCCCTGATAGGAATACTACCTCTACCTTTAGTATAAGCATCAATAATTCCGTCAGTACTAACAATTTCCCCACCAGTAGGAAAATCAGGCCCAGGAATCAATCGAAATAACTTTTCATCAGAAAGATTAGGATTATCAATTAAAGCAATAAGGCCATCTACTACTTCTCCCAAATTATGTGGCGGAACATTAGTCGCCATTCCCACTGCAATACCAGAAGAGCCATTAAGTAATAAAAAAGGTAATTGTGCCGGTAATACAGTAGGTTCTTGCTGAGAACCATCAAAGTTGTTGGTATAGTCAACTATAGCTTCACCAATTTGGGTAAGTAAACCTTCATTACTAATAGATGCCAAACGACTTTCTGTATAGCGCATAGCAGCAGCAGGGTCATTATCGATAGAGCCAAAGTTACCATGTCCATCTATTAATGGATAACGACTGGAAAAGTCTTGAATCATCCGTACCATGGCATCATAAACAGCTTGGTCGCCGTGAGGATGATATTTTCCCAGAACATCTCCGACTACCCTGGCACATTTACGAAATGGTCTGTCTGGGGCGAGACCAAGTTCATGCATAGCATATAGAATTCGACGATGCACTGGCTTTTGTCCATCTCTGACATCTGGCAAAGCTCTACCAATAATCACACTCATGGCGTATTCAAGATATGATTGCTGCATTTCGATGTGCAGCGCTGCAGTAACGACTTGTCCGGAGAGTAGATTTAATTGTTTGGCCATGAGTTGCTATTTAGATTACTATTTATAAAAAATGACAAAGCACAATTGAGAGGCTAAGTCCAAATATTATGACAATTTAAGATTTTCAGCATGAAATACCTAAATTTTCTCAAAAGTAACAAGTGTTACCCAATTTAATATGCGCATCAGTTTACTAATTGGAGTGTATTGAAGAATGTTTTGTTCTAATTAAGGCAAAGTAAATTTAATATTTTTACAGATCCTGACAGTAGTAACTTTTTTCTCTATTTTTTTTAATGTACACAAGATTTTTTGGAGATCGTAGCTAACACACCTCAAATCTTTTGACCATAGTTGATGATAGGAATAATTATTTATATTTGATTGAGCACAAACTTAGGTTAAAGCTTAAAATATTACCTACTTAGCCAACTAATACTTTGAAAGCTATGCAGATCGAAAATATCTGCTATGTCACTTTAGGTAGTCGTACAACTACATGAGGGTAAAGTATGTTAACCTCTATTATGCTGAAGGAATTGAAATCTTACCTCGATAAGTATGTATGATTATTGATGTTTTAGATTCCTGCATTGGAGCTGCTAAAAGTAGTATTTCTAGATTACTTTCGTGATCATCATAGCAGTCAGAAGAAAATAAGCTCTTAATCTTTATACAAATAAGATTGGACTATTAAGCTTCTTCCTGGTTAGGTAGACGTCCAAAAACTCATAGATAACCATTAGAAAAATTTAAAACAATAGCTATTTAGTTAGTTTAGTAAGTGATTATGGAATTTTTAATCGATTAAACTGAAGCTAGTTAAACTAAGTTGGCATTCCCTATCTATAAAAAAATTTAGTCTAAACTTTATAATGGGGTTTTT
>NZ_JAAHGK010000258.1:0-7066 GCF_010672505.1 Okeania sp. SIO2B9
ATCGCGCCTATGTCTAATAGAGAAATACTAAAACTATGACTACTTAATTATTAGGCGTTGGTGAAAAGAGGTATGATATTTTGTCCGGATAAGAGCGCCAACAAAAAAACTTTCTCCTTCTATTCCTTGTTTCTTCTTCTTTCTTTCCTCCTGACTCCTGACTCCTGACTCCTGACTCCTAAGTAATTAAGATTAATATCATACCTTAATTTACCAACGCCAATTATTCTTTCCATAAAGCAATTCCTCCTAATAAACCATTTACATTAGGCACTATTTTTACATTTGTTGGTAATTCAAATTCAATTTTTTTTGTATTGCCACCACCAAGATAAATATGATCGCAATTAAATAAATGTTGTAGAGTAGCGATCGCCTTTTCTAAGCGCTTATTCCACTTCTTTTTACCAATATCATCTAATGCTGCTCTTCCTAAGTGTTCCTCATAAGTGTCTTTTTTACGAAACGGATGATGACCCATTTCCAAGTTTGGCACTAGTTTTCCTTCTAGAAACAATGCTGAACCGAAACCAGTTCCTAAAGTAACTACCAACTCTACTCCTTTGCCTTCAATTGTTCCTAGTCCTTGAATATCAGCATCATTAGCAACTCGCACCGGTTTCCCCAAGCGTTCTGAAAGCACTGCTGCCAAATTCAACCCTATCCAGTCAGAATCTAAATTTGCTGCTGTTTTAATCACACCATCCATAACTACACCAGGGAAACCTACGGATATTCTGTCAAATTCTCCTTGTTCTGCTGCTAAAGAGACAATCTCTTTTAATATTGGGTCTGGTTTTGCTGGGTCTGGTGTTTCGACACGACTACGTTTTGTGATAGGTTCTCCTGTTTCATCTAAGACTATTACTTTAATCCCGCTGCCACCAATATCAACTGCTAAAGTTTGTATAGTTTTAACTTCATTCATTGCTTACGCCTTTTTTTTATGACATATTATCATCATAATTAATATTGTTTTACTCCGACAATATTTATAACCTTATCTTAATTATTTATCTAACTAAAGTCTTGCTTTAAAAACTGATTAATTTCCTGCCAAACTTTTGCCATCACATTCCCCAAAGTATGGTCAGTATCAAGTTCTATTAATTCTACCCAGGAGCGTTTGGCAACAAATTCTCGACTAGCTTGAATGGGAATCACGTTGTCATTTAAACCATGAAAAATTAAAGTTGGTAAAGTACGTTTTAATTTTTTCTCTTCATACTCGATCAAATCAACTATAAAATCATAGCTCAATAGTGAATATTTTTTTTCTCCATAATGGTATATCCAATAATCTCCCCTTTCTTGCCATTTTTGTAAATTTTCTTCTCCTAAATTTTGTTGCCAATGGGATAAAAAATTAAAGGCGGGTGCCAGTAAAATTATTGCTTTAACATGGAAATTTTGTTCTGCTAAAAAAGTAGATGTTAAACCACCAAAACTAGAGCCAATTAATATTATTGGTGTAGATTTTTTTGTGATTTCTGACTCTACTTGATGAATTTGTCTTGTTAAAGTTAGGTTGTAAAAATCATTTTGATTTAAGTCTAGAATATTAAGATTGAGGTTGATTTCTGCGAAGCGATCGCGCAAATATATAGCTTTATTAGATTTGGGACTAGAGGCAAATCCATGTAAATAAATATAAGTGTAATTATTCAGCATTTCTTTTGTTTAAAGTCAAGAATAGGCCTGGGTAATTAGTAGCTAATATTTGTCCAAATGGTATTAACTAGCTATCAGCATTTTCCGTACCGGAATGCTCCGCAAACAGCATTTCCGTACAGAAACGCTTTGAAATTTATCTTGCTAAAGTATTTTTTTCAAAACTTGTAATAATTATTTTGTAAAGTTTATTAGTAATGACTAGTAATGACTGTTTTTTTTATTCGATAATTTTGCCGACGATCGAATCAGTTTTATATATTTATATCATATTATTTTATCAATCAGGCTGGCTATAAATTATTCCAGAATTTACTTACTATAAAATACTCATACCAACCACCACTACTTCTAGTCTTTAAAGTTAATTTAACTAGCGATTTTTGAGAGATTCCCGGCGTTGCTGCATTAACTTTGACCACTGTTGTAATTGTTCGGGAGTTAGCACTTCTCTAATTTTGAGAATAGTATTAAATTGTAATTCTGCTAAATCTTTTCTCAACTGTAAAACTTCGCCATGTTTTTGCCGTAGTTGATTATCAGTATTAGTAGCAATTATCATTTGATTTAATTCTTCCTGGGCATCCCGCAAATTTTCTAAACTTTGAATAATTTGCTGTTGATGTTGCTGACGAATTGCCACAATTTTATCAGTTTGTTCTTGTGTAAGATTTAGTTGTTGAAATACACCTTCTTCTGTTGATTGTGACTCCTGTACTTTTGTTGTTTGACTAATTATTTGAGCATCATTATTATAGTTAGGAGTTGCAATAACAGAACTAATAGTTAAGGGTGTAACTAATAATCCTAATACAGCAGAAATCAAAGCTGGGGACATAAAATTTTACCTCTCAATATTTGGTTAGGTATGAATTAATATCAAATCCTTTTTTTTCAAATTATATCAAATCCGTTTAATTGGAAATAAAAAAATTCGGTGGTGGTGCATAGTAATGGTAAAGGAAGCACCAGGAGTTTGGGGGGATGGGGAGATGGGGAGTGTGGGAAATGGGGAGATGAGGAGTGTGGGAGAAATTAAAAAATATGTATCCTACCATTACCATGCAGGACTATCAAAAATTCTTCAATCGTCATAACTACGCTCATCTTTGTGATTCTCTCTCCTCCTGACTCCTGACTACTCCTTACTTAACCAATCTATAACTGTTTAACCGGTAAAGAAGGTTGACTAACTTTTTTGGCGTTGGTGATTTGAGATATGATATCATGTCCGGATAAGAGCGCGAACAAAAAACTTTCTCCTTCTACTACTCTTTCTTCTTCTTTCTTCTCTCCTGACTCGGTCTTCCCCCTCCTGGGAGGGGGAGGGGCGAGGGGTGGGTTGACTCCTAAAGAATTAAGATTAATATCATACACGCGCTTCACTAACGCCACTTTTTCTACCTAAATTGTTTCTTCCAACTTCGGTTTTACTTTTTTCTTCTTACTTCTTTTACAGCGCTTTTCAGTTGAGTAGACCACTAAACTCATTGTTAGGAGTCAGTCTTCAGGAGTAGACAGTAGTAGGAGCGAATGGCCATTCGCCCCTACAGGGTTTTGTTTGTGACGTGAGGTCAGAGATCGGCAAAAGTGCTGTAACTTACCACCTTCTTCAACGTAAAGTTACTAACTCTTCTGATGTGGAGGGGTGAATACCAATAGTGCGGTCAAAGTCTGCTTTGGTTGCACCCATATTAACAGCGATCGCCATTCCTTGGATAATTTCACCCGCATCTTTACCGACCATGTGTACTCCTAAAACACGGTCAGTATTACCCTCGACTACCAATTTCACCATTACTTTTTCATCTGCACCTGTAAAACTGTGGAACATTGGGCGAAACTTAGCGCGGTAACATTTGATAGAGTCACCAAATTTTTCTTTAGCTTCTGCTTCTGTTAGACCTACGGTAGATCCTTCTGGTTCTGAGAAGACTGCTGTGGGAATATTTTCTAGAGAAATTGCTCTAGGGATATTACCAAATTCTGTATCAGCAAAAGCACGACCTTGAGCAATAGCAACAGGAGTTAAATTTGCTTTATCTATACAGTCTCCCACTGCATAAATATTTGGTTGAGTGGTACGACAGTTTCCACTAACGGCAATTGCACCACTAACTGTTTCTACTCCAGCGTTTTCTAAGTTCAAACCTTCTAAGTTTGGTTTGCGACCAGTTGCACAGAGGAATGTATCGACAATTAAAGGTTCGGCATTTTCTCCTGTTAGGTGAACTTTTAACCCTTCTTCGACTTTCTCAATTTTTTCTACATTTGTATTGATGCGGAAGTCTACTCCATGTTTTGTCATTCCTTCTTGAATGTTGCTGCGGATGTCTTGGTCAAAACCTCGCAAAATTAAATCCCGACGAATAATTTCAGTAACTTCAGTACCGACACCATTTAAAATTCCGGCAAATTCTACACCGATATAACCGCCTCCCCAAACTGCCATTCTTTTTGGTTGTTCTTTGAGGTGGAACATTTCGCGGGAAGTAATACTATGTTCAATTCCAGGAATGTTGATTTTTTCTGCTTTCCCACCGACAGCGATTAAGATTTTATCTGCTGTGATTTTACGATCGCCTACTTCTACGGTATGGGGGTCGATAAATTTGGCATATCCTTCTATTAGTTCCACTCCTGCTTTTTCCAGGAAACTGATATGTAGTTTATTTAAACGTAGAACTTCTGTATTTACAGCATCTATTAATTTATGCCAATCAAAACTAGGTTCTACTTCACTCCAACCATAACCTACTGCATCTTGATACAAGTGGGAAAATCTGGAACCGTAAACCATGAGTTTTTTTGGGACACATCCTCTAATGACGCAAGTACCTCCTACTAAATCATTTTCAGCGATCGCTACTTTTGCTCCATAAGATGCTGCCCTTTTTGAAGATGCTAACCCACCCGATCCTGCACCTATCACAAATAGATCGTAATCGTATGCCATAATTTGATATCCTTTGATTGATATTTTAATTATTTTGTTGTTTGTCTTTTTAAATTATACCTGTTGTTGCTTCTCATGTAATTCTGTCATTAGGCAGATCGGTTAAATTAGGACAATAATTTAGAGACATCCAATTACTACTTTACAAACAGAATGTAATTTTATACGATAATTTGATATTCTTGGGTTGATATTTTTACTATTTTTTTACGGCGTTACTGATTTGAGGTATGAAATTCAACTTTGGATAAATTTTCAGCCAAAACAGTAGTGCAAATTATACCTATTTCTTTCTATTTAGTCACCGAAAAACTCCTTTCTATCTACTAACTCCTGACTCATGAGGACTGTGAAATCATACATTTATTCAGCAACGCCTTTTTTACTTCTATTTTTCTATAATAACAGTCGTTAATTTAGTTGATTTTCTCAATTACTGTAGTAGTTTGATGGTAGTTTTGTATGAATTTCATTGAAATTAGGGAGAAGGGGTAATACTTTTCATTTTTTATCTATAATTCTTGATTTTTTACAAATCATAGGACTTACGCAGTACAAGGTATTTTCGTCCGAAGCGACCCACAGGGTTTGCGCAGCAGTCCGGAACGGAAAGCAATTTCACATTCTAGTTTTTCGTACCTCATGCGTAAGTCCTGAAATCATTTATTCTACCTCAAATCAAAAAAATCTCCACATTATTTTTTAGGTTTCCTTGCTACTACCGTAGGAAATATCCTGGCATTATCCCAAATAAATTCTATATCATCAAAACCAACATTTTGTAGTTGTAATTTTGTCGTTGATGAACTTCTAAATCCTGTAATTTTCAGATTCAACATAATATCGCCAAATATGATTTTTGTAAGTAACATATCGTCTAGATTTAGTTGATTCATATCCCATTCTGAATTGGGGTCGATATTCGGGGATGGGGTTAAAAAGCTAGTTACCAATATACCTCCTGGCATTAATGCTTTGAAAAACTTTCGATATAGCTCCATAACTTTTTGATCATCAGATTCATAAATATTTAAACCATTGCTAGTCAATAGCGTAAATTCATCTTCAAAAGGCAAATTCCAACCATCTTCCTGATGAAATTCTACTTTTTCAGATAACCCATATTCTTCAGCTAATTTTTTTGCCAATTTTAAACTTTCATAATCAATATCAATTCCCACTAAACGGAAATTATCTACACCTGAAAAATCCAACTTCAACAAATCCCTCATTACCCCACAAGGTAAGGAGGCAAAAACTAAACCATCTCTCACATAATTCTGAATAACTTTACTGAAATTGACATATCTTTGTTGTGTCGCCAGGAAAGTAGGGTCTTGATCCAATAAATACTTTTCTAATTTTGTTAAACTACGACCTTCTTTATCAATACCTGTCACCCTTCCTTGATACTGATGTTCCAGAACATAGTCTGTCCAATAGCCATTCAGACCTCCATTTTGTAAATAAAATTGCCCTAAAGGAAAACCTGCTAATCCATTAAGAAGTTCTAATTGTCTAGCAACAGTAACATGGGGTTTATCTCCAGTCTGAATAATTCTTTGTTTAACCCTTTCTATGGTTTCTTCAAGAGTTTCATTTTTACTTCCATGAGAGAGAATACGTTGTTCATTAAATTCTTGAGATTGTTGAGTCATTAGCTTATTTTGATTGAATTACAATATTGATTTTATTAATTACTAAATATTTGTCAAGTTAAAAGCTTCTCCATACCCTATTTAGGTTTACGCGCTGTTACTGTGGGATATATTCTTGCGTTATCCCAAATAAATTCTATTTCATCAAACCCAACAGTTTGTAATTGTAATTTTGTTGTTGATGAACTCCTAAAGGCTGTAAATTTAACATTCAATATATCAAAAAATATAATTTTTGAAAGCAATAAATCTTCTGAATTAATCTGACTCATATCCCATTCTGAATTGGGGTCAATATTTGGGGATGGGGTTAAAAAGCTAGTTACTAATATACCTCCTGGCATTAATGCTTTGAAAAACTGTCGATATAACTCCGTTACTTTTTCATCATCAGGTTCATAAACATTTAAACCATTGCTAGTCAATAGTGTAAATTCATCTTCAAAAGGCAAATTCCAAGCATCTTCCTGATGAAATTCTACTTTTTCTGATAAATCATATTCTTCAGCTAATTTTTTTGCTAATTCTAAACTTTCATAGTCAATATCAATTCCCACTAAACGAAAATTTTCTACTCCGGTAAAATCCAACTTCAACAAATCCCTCATTACTCCACAAGGCAAGGAAGCAAAAACTATATCCTCTTGCACACAATTCTGAATAGCTTTACCAAAATTGACATATCTTTGTTGTGTAGGAAAGGAGTTTTTATCTAGCAAAAATTTTTCTAATTCTGTTAAACTACGACCTTCAGCATCAATACCAGTAATTCTTCCTTGAA
>NZ_JAAHGK010000259.1:0-7060 GCF_010672505.1 Okeania sp. SIO2B9
GTTGGAAGCACAACTAACATCAGTAGTTGTGCTTCCAACTCTTGCTGTATTTCTGGAGGTAGAACATTCCAGGTGATTTTGCCATGACAGGAAGAATGACTGAGTTCTACACCTTCTTTGGAGCGACTCGAACGGCGATCGCGTCCTTCATTAAAGATGGTATGTAATACTCGTGAAATCAGCAGGTCAGAATATCTGGAAACTGGCGAGATACAATGAACATAACCATGTTGCAATGCTAGTCCAAAATGGGGTTGAGCTATGGTACTATAAATAGCTGGTTTTAAAGTATCTTCAAGCAAGTATGCCAGCACTCTTTCTGATTTCTTTGCAGTAAATTCTTCAATAAATGCTTGATAGTCAGCAGGTTGCACGTCTTCTTCATCTTCTAGATATAACTCAGCTCCAAGATTACTAGCTAATTTAATAAATTCTTGGATGTCTCCTGGATCTGGAGTATTTTGGACTCGATAAATTGCTGGTACTCCCAGTGCGAGTAAGTGACTTGCTATTGCTTGGTTCGCTAGGACGATTAATTCTGCTACCATAGATCGAGCCGGAAATAGTTCGGGAACTATCATTGCTCCCAATTCTCCCTCATCATTGTAATAGCTTTTTTCATCTGGTAAATTTAGATCGAAACCACCTCTTCGTAATCTTGCATTGCGGACTGCTTGACTGACATGATTGAGTTTATTAATTGTATTATCAATTTGATCTGAGGCCAGATTAGCTAATTCCTCTGTATTTCCATTGATAATTTCTTTGGTCTGTTCATAGCTAAGATGATCGTCTACCTTGATGACACTAGGTTCAATTTCAAACTCAACTATTTGACCATTTTTATTGACCGTAACTAGGATTGATATCGCGAGTCTATCTTTTTCTGGTAGTAAAGAACAGTAATCACTTGATATTATCTTTGGCATTATCGGAATTACTGTATCCCGCAGGTATATACTAATACTTCGCTTACGAGCTTCTTTGTCTAGTTGTGAATCTGGTTTAATAAAGTATGCTACATCAGCAATATGAATTCCTATTCGCCAATAACCGGAGGAAGTTGTTTCTATGCTCAGACCATGGTTAATGTCTTTCTTATTGGCATTTCCAAAGGAAACTGTCAGCAGTTCGCGCAAATCTAATCTATTTTTTTGATCAGCCTTTGTCGAGTGCTTAACCAAGGACTCAGCTTCTTTGAGAACAGCATCAGAAAAAGACCGGGGCAAGTCATGTTTGCAACATACTATATCCATATCGTCTGCTGCTTCTGCATCTGAACCTAGAATTTGAACTACTTTTCCTATTGGACGTTTTTCTCCCAGGGGATAGCGCAATACTTCGACATGGACAAGGTGATCGATGGCATTCGCTAGGTCAGGACTTTCTGGTACTAGGTCTAGTTCAAATAGTAAGCGATCGTCTAGGGGAACTGCCCGATAATAGGGTTCTCCATTATGTCCATTTATCTGTTTGATTCTGGCTAACAAGGAGGGGTTAGCACGTTCTAAGATTAATTTTACTTCTCCTTCTGGACTCCGACGACGACTGCCTTCTTTGATGATTTTGACTAAGACGCGATCGCTATTCCAGGCGTTACTCAGATGACTTTCTCGAATATAAATATCTTCAGTTCCTTCTGAGTCTTGTATTGCGAAGCAAAATCCTTTACTGGAACAGCGAAGTTTTGCTTCTACAATTGCCTCTTCAAATAGTCGTCGATAACGACCTTTATCTTTGGCTAAAACTCCTATTTTTTCTAGAGCATCCAAAACAATTTGTAATTTATGGATACTTAGATCGTCTTGACAATCTAGTTTTTTCTCCACTGCTTTAGGAGCGACTAATTTGTCTTCACTAAAGTTTGCTAGGAGTGTAGCGATGGAAAATTTCATGCAGCGTTTTATCCTTTTTGTTATCGGTTCAGTTATCCCATAAATTAGTCTGCCTTGACTGTCTCACCTAGATAGTCGTCTTAATCAGCTTTCCCTAGTTCAATGCTTAATGGCCCTCTTAAGCTAATTTTGGCAAGACATTTACTGAGTAGAGTTATTTCATCGTAGACAAAACTGCCCAGCTATCTAGTATTTACCACTATCTTTGCTACTTTTTGTGAATGTATTAGGATAAATGGCTTGTACTTTTTTGTCTTCACCATAGTTTATGGGAAACTTATTCTTTTTTGGTGATTCAGGTCTATGGACGTGCGACTAATTTAATCGTTTGTTTATTCTATAAGAAAAGGTGACCAACTTTGGACTGTATTGTTTTTGACACTCCCCCGGCTGTTGGCGTAGCCTGCCGTTAGGCATAGCGCGGGGGATTCTTTGTTCTACGACCCAAGTTGCTGAGGCAGGATTTTTCCTACCTCAGTAGTGCCTGAATCTCCCAAAGCGTTTTACTCATTGAGCCAAGTTCCGATGTGCCCCATCGTACTTAAGGCCGAATTCAGGATATTGATGGCCGCATTGTGGTCGCGGTCTAGAATACATCCACATCGACAAATATGGGTTCGAGTGGATAATGACTTTTTGACTGTGGTGCCACAATTTGAGCATTTTTGGGTCCTGTATGCAGGATTAACCGCAACCGTTACTTTGCCAAACTTTGGCCCAAAATACTCTAACCATTCTTGATGCAGTCGCTCATGGGGGACACCCCTAAGACCGCGCTGCATCGCTTTTCTGAATTGATACCAACCTGCATCATTAATACACTTGGCGAGACAGTGGTTTTTCACCAAGTTCTTAATCCTCAAGTCTTCATAGGCTACCACATCGTTAGATCGGATGACGCAACGTGCCAGTCTCTTGGCATATTCTTCACGTTGCCTACTTATTTTGAGGTGTACTCGTCCCAGTTTATTAATAGCTTTCTGGCGGTTGGTACTGCCTTTCTGCTTACGAGAAACGCGACGCTGATAGAACTTCATTCGCTTCTCGCTTTTTCTGTAGAATCTTGGGTTAGGCTCTCTATTGTCTTCTGAATCGGTGTAGAACTCTTTGAGTCCAACATCTAAACCGACGTTATGCAATGTCTGTTCACTCTCAACTTTGATATCTACACTAATACAAAACTGACAATAATAGCCATCAGCTCGTCTGACCAGTCGCACCCGCTTAATCTTCTCAACTGGATAGAATGCTAAATCCCACGTCCCCATCAGTTTAAGCTTGCCAATCCCTTTTCTGTCGGTGAACTCTATGTGTTTAGGGTCTTGCAACTTCCAACCGGATGTTTTGTATTCGACAGAGCGAGTATTTTTCTTGAACTGTGGATATCCTTTCTTTCCTGGGATGTTTCTGTTGGAGTTCTCAAAGAATTGAGCAATGGCTGACCAGCACCTTTTTACAGATGCCTGACAAGCATGGGAGTTTAAATCTTTGACGAAGGGATACATTGCACGCAATTCGGTATTGTACCGATATAGCTCTTTCCTGCCCGCTCCTGGATTATCCATCCAGAACCTCAAGCATGAATTTCTGACAAATTGCCCCGTCCGGATTGCCTCATCAATACCTTGGTATTGATTCAGTTTTCCTTTGACTTTAAACTCGTAGACTATCATAATATATGAGGCTAGTTTTGGGAGGGGTATATTGATATTTTAACACATTCAGCTAGATTTCTCCAACGCCGGTTGAGGTTCACCGTCCTTCTAGGACAGGGCTTGAGACCAGCTTTTTTTGGTCAATGAAATAGCTCTGAAGTTTTGGGCAAATGTACTAAACTGGACTTTTAACTCGATCTAGGTTTCACTAAGTAGACAATTATGTTAGAACGTTTTCGAGCTTGTTACCCCACAGGTTGCTTAATCTCTGAGTTAATTACTATCCATAATGGTAAGTATGTGGTTCGTGTCCTAGTGCAGGTCAATGGTCAAACTTTGGCCAGTGGGTTAGGGGCGGCTGATACTGTGGAGTTGGCAGAAGACCAAGCTAGAAAGCGATCGCTTGCTATTCTTCCACTTGATAAATCTATTTCTACACCTCAAACTTCTGTTCAATTTTATCCTACTCAATCTGTTAGTCCTCCTCCATCTGTCAGTCCTCCAACACCACAGACTAATACTTATATAAACACTTCTTTAGAAAAAGAAATAGAGGAAGTACCACCAGCAATATCGAATTTAGATACTAATGAAATTCCTGATAGTTCAACTGTTTTGTCTTTAGATGTTAATGAGGTTCCTGATAGTTCAACTATTTCGTCTGAGTTGGAAGAATCAGATATTTATACCCCGGTGGAAAAAGAGGAATTACCAATAGTAGAGTCTAGTATTAACTATGATGATATTCCTGATTCTACTCAAAATTCGAGTGGCTTTGATAATAGTTGGTTAAATACTAAATATGGTACGGAACAGGAGGAGGAAAAGATTGATGAGGCGACAGAAACATTAATAAGTTCTGGAAATGATAATGATATAGATAGTGAAATAACTACATCAGAATCTATAGATTCATCAGTAGAAATAGCTCAATCAATTGATAATAATGATGAAAATTCTTCACTAAGTTCATCATACGATGTATCTAATGAAAATGTTAATATAGACATTTTGATTGATAGTTTAGGCTGGACGAAAGAACAGGAGCGAGATTTTCTCGAACAAAATTATCATCAAGAAAAACGCCAATTCTTAACACCAGAAGAATTATTTAATTTCCATCAATATTTAGATATTTTGCTTAAGGTTACAAAGGAAAGTAAAAGCCAAGGATGGAAGCTTAAACAACAAAAAGATTATTTAGAATATAGTCATAATAAAGAATCTTTGGAACAGTTAAGTGTAGATGAGTTACAAAGCTTTTTGGAGTATTTAGAAGTTTTTGGTAAAACTACCAATGAAATTAAACGTTTAGGTTGGAATTCAACAAAAGGAAAAACTTATCTCAAAAAAAACTATGGAGAGGAAGGGCGTACACGTCTTTCCTTTGAAAAATTGCAAGATTTCTTACAACATTTAGAAAAGTTAGATATGCCTTGAAGAAGAAAGAAGGAAGAAGGAAGAAGGAAAAAATGGATGGGGACTCAAACCCCAACCAGTTGTAAAAATCCTGTAGACGGCGGGGTATTCAACCCAAAAGAAAAAGACAAAAATTTAGTGGGAATCAAGAAAAAATTGGTTAATAATTAGAGGGGTTACGGTTATAAACTTGGTCAATTAAGCCGTACTCCATTGCTTCTGTAGCTGACATAAAAAAGTCTCTTTCTGTATCTTCTGCAATTTTTTCTATGGGTTGACCTGTGTGGTCTGCTAAACAGTCATTCAGGTATTTTTTGAGGTATAAAATCTCCCTAGCTTGAATTTCAATGTCTGTGGCCTGACCTTGTGCTCCACCTAATGGTTGGTGAATCATAATTCGAGCGTGGGGTAGACTCATTCTTTTGCCTTTTGTTCCTCCACTGAGAAGAAATGCTCCCATACTGGCGGCTATTCCCATACAAATAGTACAGACATCGGGGCGAACGTGTCTCATGGTGTCATAAATACCCATCCCTGCACTGACCGATCCACCAGGGGAGTTGATATAGAGATAAATATCTTTTTCTGGGTCTTCTGAATCTAAATATAATAATTGGCCGACAATTAGATTGGCCAGATCGGAATCTATGGCTTCTCCTAGATATATTATGCGATCGCGTAGAAGTCTAGAATAAATATCGAAGGCTCTTTCGCCACGGCCAGATTGTTCAATAACGGTTGGAATCATATTTTTTAAGTCAAAAGTTAAGTGTCAAAATTTTTGACATTTGTATATCTTAGCGATTCTGGTTGAAGTTTAGCAAATTTATTAGGAAGTCAGGTAGGGTTTATTAGTATTTAGGCAGAATTTAACCAGACAA
The DNA here is from genome assembly GCF_010672505.1 of Okeania sp. SIO2B9. NCBI lineage: Bacteria > Bacillati > Cyanobacteriota > Cyanophyceae > Oscillatoriales > Microcoleaceae > Okeania > Okeania sp. SIO2B9. The sequence continues at coordinate 5,851 of NZ_JAAHGK010000259.1, forward strand.
TTGCAAAGATAAAATAGTGGATATTTTTTTTACTTTTCATTCTTATTTTGACAATATTTATAGATATTTTTTTGTTTGAAATTATTTTTTTTACATTAATATATTAAGGGCAATTATGGTTAAGTTTTAGCTAATTTATTGGGGATTAAGGTAAAGTTTATGGTAGTTATGCATAGTGATGGTATATGTAGCAATATAGTTAAGTTAAGGATTTTTTTGGCAGTTATTTAATCTCAAAAGTTACTCTAATGGTTCCATAGCTTATGAATTTTTATCTTATCTGTTTGCGCAGCATTCCGTAGGAAACTGTATTGGTATATGTAGATGAAAAATGGCGCTTCATAGGAGCATCTTGCTTCTACTGTTCTTCCCCTTGAGCAAAATAATTACAATGCACGACTACCAAGTTTATTAGTATTTAGGCAGCAGATTATAATACAATGACAAAGCTAAAATAGTGCATCAATGCTAGAAATACAACTAAATTAATTAGTATTCCATAGACAGTCAGGATATAAGTTGATAGTTTGAGTTATTTTTTCTGTGATTAAATTTATGGTTTTAACCCATTCCTCATAATTGGAAACTTTATAGACTTTCATGCTATTAAGTCCGGTAGCATCAGTATTGTAAAGTAAGGGTAAGGAATAAGGAAGATGGAAGATGGAAGAAGACTTAAAAGGCTGAAAAAAACTTAAATTTCCTGTAGATGTTCACCCTGGGGTTTACACAAACGATAATGTGCGGACATGATATGAAATGTTGTCAAGCTTAAGACTTTTTAGTTCTACTTGAAAAAACTCTTTAAGGTAGAAGTTGGGAAAGATTTACTTTGCGAGTTTCCTCAATTTATACTTGTTCTTAAATAGCTATATTTTTTCAGGTATATCGGTGAATTTAAAATGTTTTTACATCCAAATGATAGGAACTTTCAGAGGTAGTGTAATTTCAGTTATCGGTATCACTACCTCCTGCAATAAGGAGGCTTGACATCAGGAATATTATCGTTTTTTTTATCCCTTTAAAAAGGGGAGGCTTTAGACCACAATTTTTCGGTAAAGACTCGGATTATCTAATTGTTTAACTATCTCAATGCCTCGCTCTTCAGTAATTATATTTGTACCGCTTTTATATTACTAGATCGACTAGGTTAAAAATTTGGTGTAACTTATGAATATATCAACCTATTTACTGACTGTGATAAATTCAC
>NZ_JAAHGK010000026.1:0-17191 GCF_010672505.1 Okeania sp. SIO2B9
TCAAGGAAGAGATTATCTTTTTAAGATACTCGATCAACTAAAAGCACACCCGATTTTGACTCATAGATCGGGGAATTATCAAGGAAAATTATGCTTTCCTGTGGGTGTTGGGGCGGTGATGTCTAATATTACTTATAAACAAGCATCTGAATCTAAACTTGACCAACAGATATTACCAATAAAAAAAGTAATTTATAAAGATGAATTATTAAACTGGGAAGAAGGAAAAGTACCAAATGAGAGAATTATTCAACGTTTTCAAGAAATGTTTGAAATCCAATTTAATTTTCCGAAATTAACACCCGATCAAATTACGACTATCAAAGGTTCGATATATCCGGAAATTGTGATTAGAGAGGAAAAAGCAACTCCTGATAGCGTGCCTGATAATATTCAATTTTTACCTAGTGATACTATCTTAAAAATACTCGATTTTAGACAAGAAGGATTAGCTAAAAGCATTGGAGATGGTCACAGACGTTTCTTTGGTGTTGCCGGGTCAGGAAAAACATTACTATTAATTTCCAGGGCAAAATATTTAGTTAACCGTAACCAGAATTATAAAATTTTGGTTGTTTGCTATAACGTGAGTCTTGCAGCTTATTTACGCTCCGTTTTACATGAAGATTCACAAAATCCCCAATATCAAAATATAGAGGTTACTAATTTTCATAACTGGGCTAATTCAATTATTGGTTATTCAGAAAGTAAACAAGGTGAAAACTATGATGAATTTATCGCCGAGGCAACTTTAAAACAACTATCGAACTATTCAAGTGAGCAAAAATATGATGCTATTTTAATTGATGAAGCTCATACTTTTGTACCTAGTTGGTTTAAGTGTTGTGTTAGTGCTTTAAAAGATAGTGAAAATGGCGATTTAATGATTGTTGCTGATGGCAATCAAGGTCTTTATCAACGTAGTGCTTTTACATGGAAAGATGTAGGAATTAAAGCAGTAGGTTATCGAACAATTAGCAAAAAATTTGATTTAGATAAAAACTATCGCAATACACAACAAATATTATTGGCAGCTTCAGGAATTTTAAAACCAATAAACGATCGAGTTAGTTCATCATCTTCTGATGATAAAATAAATTTTCCCCTAATACAACCTACCTCAGCAGTAAGGCAAGGTGAAACTCCTCAATTACATTTAGCTATCAATTCAGAAGAGCAAGACAAAAGTATAATTCCAACTATTCAAAAACTTCATAAATCAGGATTAGATTTTAATGAAATAGCAATTATTTACCGCTATAACACTAGGCTAAAATCAATCATTTCCATGATGAATCAATCTGATATACCCACTTATTGGGTTAGTAAAGATAGGAAAAGTAAAGCAAAGTATAATCTCAATTTAAAAGGAGTAAGAATAATCACTTGCGAATCATCTCTAGGATTAGAATTTAAAGCAGTTTTATTAATTTGGTTAGAACAATTTGATGATTCTATAGGAAAAAATAAAACTGATGCAGAAATATTAGCAAGGAGAAAAATATATGTTGGGATAACTCGCGCTCAAGAATATTTGCATTTATTCTCTAATAAAAATTCTAAAATTGTTCCAGAGTTAATTAACGATAATCATTTTAATATTATTAATGAGGGTTAAAAACAATGTCTAATAATCTAATTGAACAAGCTCAACAATTTTTTAAACAGGAAAACTTTCCCGCAGCAGGCAAAATTTTTCGTAAATTTTGGGAAGAAGAAAATAATAGCTATGCTGCAAGTCGTTATTTATCTTGTTTGCGGAAAGCAGGACATCCTGGTGCTGCCATCAGACAAGGAAAAAAAGCTAAGGAACAATTTCCCGATAACAATTATATTAAAAATGAATTGATTTGGGCTTATTATGACAGGGATATTAAGAATTTTTCAGAAGCAGCACACATAAATAAGTTGATAGAACCAGCTATCAATATTTTAAGTCATCAACCAGATAAATTGCCTAAAGAATTAACAGTTATGGCTGTGGTTAAATTAGCAAAACAAAAAAATCAATGGGAAATTGTATCAGAATGGTGTGATAAATTAGAGCCAAAAAATATAGATAAAACTACAATTAATGGCAAAGGAAAATCTAAACAAGAACAATGGTTTTTTGCTAAAGTCAAAAGTTTAATAGAATTAGAATTATGGAAAGAAGCTCGTCTATGGGCATTAGAAGCTATCAAATTATATCCAAAAGAAATTCATTTTTATCGTTGGGCTGCTTTAGCTTTAGGATATCAAGGAAAAGTAAAACAAGCTATTAATGAATTAGAAAAGATAATTTTAACCCAAAGAGTAGAATGGTATATATTGCAAAATTTAGCAAATTTTTATTCCAGTTTAAATCAACTAGAGCAAGCAATTAGTTTTAGTTGTCGTGCAGCTTTAGCATCAGGAGAATATAAAGCAAAAGTTACTCTATACATGAATATTGCTCAACTAAGTTTAGATACAGGAAATATAGAAATAGCTGTCAGAAATATTGAACTATCTAAAGCTATTCGTGAACAGGAAGGATGGAAAATTAAGGAAGATTTACAAAAGCTAGACTTGAAAATATACCAAGAGTTAGAAAAATCCCAAAAGACTGTTGAACTTGAAAGTAAAAATATTAATTACCTAGTTAAATTATGTCAAAAAGACTGGAAAAAACAGGCTTATTCCAATCTGCCTCAAGAAAGTGGAATGATTAATTACTTACCCCAAGATAAATCTCATGGTTTTGTAATTACCGATGATGGTAAACGAATTTTCTTTTTACAAAAAGATTTACCACCTTATTTGAGAAAAGAAAAGCTAAAAGTAGATTTTAATTTAGAAAAAAATTGGGATAGAAAACAGCAAAAAATATCATTTAAAGCTGTTAATTTTTCTGCCTGTTTTTAATAACCTATAATAACCAGTTGATAACAGTTATTTTAATACTGTTGATAGCCCCAAATATTTTTGTAGGGACGTTCCATGGAACGTCCCTACTATTTTCGGAGATGTCTAGTAGTAATAATTAATCATCAACTACATCTTCACAGTCACAGTCTTAGTCTCTGTATACTGCTGTAAACCATACTCTCCCAACTCCCGACCAATACCAGACTGCTTAAAACCACCAAACGGTGCAGCAGCATCAAACACATGATAACAATTTATCCAAACTGTACCAGCACGAACAGCATGAGCCACAGCATGAGCCTTACCTATATCCCGCGTCCACACTCCTGCAGCCAGACCATATATCGTATCATTCGCCCGTTGCACCAGTTCATCAATATCCTTAAACTTAATGATGCTCATCACCGGACCAAAAATCTCTTCTCTGGCAATTTTCATCCCATCCTGCACATCAGCAAATACAGTGGGTGCAATAAAATAACCGCGATCGCCAACTCTTGCCCCACCACATAACATCTGGGCACCATCCTGTTGACCAGACTCAATATAGCTCATCACCTTATTAAACTGTTCTTCATCTACCTGGGGTCCCTGTTCAGTTCTAGTGGCAAATGGGTCGCCCACCATCCGACGTTTTGCCCGTTCCACACTCTTAGCAACAAACTCGTCATAACATTTCTCTTCCACAAATAAACGAGAACCCGCATTGCAACACTGACCTTGGTTAAAGAACAAACCAAAATGCGCTCCTTCAATAGCAGCATCCATATCCGCATCTGCAAACACTATATTCGGACTCTTGCCACCGAGTTCTAAAGTCACCCGCTTTAAGTTACTCTTTGCAGCAGCTTCCATAATTAAATGACCTACTTCTGTGGAACCAGTGAAGGCAACTTTATCAATATCGTGATGGTGGGAAATGGCAGCACCAGCAGTTGGGCCATAACCAGACAAAATATTGACTACACCAGGAGGAAAACCAGCTTCCACCGCTAACTCGCCGACTCGGAAGGCTGACAATGGTGTTTGTTCGGCTGTTTTCATTACTAATGTGTTACCTGTTGCTAATGCTGGGGCAAGTTTCCAGGCTTGCATCAATAGAGGGAAGTTCCAAGGAATGATTTGACCGACTACTCCCACTGGTTCGTGGCGGGTGTAGCAAAAGTAGGAACCATTGATAGGGATAGTTTTGCCTTGAACTTTATCCGCCCAACCAGCATAATAGCGATAACAGGCGATCGCTAAACGTAAGTCTGTATTGAGGGAGTCACTGAGTGGTTTACCATTATCTAGGGTTTCCAGTCTTGCCAGCTCTTCTATATTTTCTTCCATCAAATCTGCTAACTTGTATAGAAGTTCCCCTCGTTTGGTAGCGGACATTTTTGGCCAGTCACCACTGGTAAACGCTTTGCGAGCTGCTATTACGGCTTTGTCTACATCAGGTGCATCTGCTTCCGCAACGTCACAAATAACTTCTCCTGTTGTAGGGTTAATGGTTTCAAACCGTTTGCCAGAGGCACTTTCTACCCACTCGTTATTAATTAGGAGTTTAGTGGGGCCAATTTTCGCTTTTTGTTCTGGTCTTGTAGCTGTTACCATAAATTTCTCCCTCGCTTTGTTGTAAATATAACCTTTTTACCTCTTAGTAGTCTTTTGTCTAAAAAACTTTAGATATTTTTAAGAATACTAGGAGGCTTTTTTGCACTAAATGATGATTAGAGTCCGTACAGACAGCATTTTTGTGCGTCGGCAAGTCCTACCAACAACCTCAAAAAATAGTAGTAATATCTCATTTCTACTTACAGCAGTTATCTAGTTGATGAGGTACAAAGTTTATTGCTCTAGGGAACAGGGAACAGGGAACAGGGAACAGGGAATACAGAAATAAATAGTTTTATAACTGTACCTCACTATCCTCAAAAGTGCTGTAATTGGGATCGGCAAGTTATCAACATTGTTAGAACTTATGCAAAGGAAGAAGGAAGAAGGAAAAAATAGGCGTTGTTTGAGTTTTAAGCTTTTGATATATCCGCGTCCTTTGCTTAGACTAACATATCTATTCCACTATCAGTAAATAGATTTGCTCTCTCAATTAAATAAGTGTATTATATAGATGTAACAATTAATACACATCTCCAATAATCAAAAATAAAATCAATTATCGCACAGAAACTATCAATTATTTTCCCCTACTCCCTACTCTCTCTTTTCTGGAGATGTCTAATAAATAACCAACCATTTATTAATAATATAAACTATGCAAATCACTCAATCTCTCCATGCTGCTCTATTAGTTTCAAACCTCGAAAAAGCCGAACATTTCTATGGTCAAATTCTCAAACTCCCAAAAGTAGACCGCTCCCTTAATTTTCCCGGTACTTGGTATCAAGTTGGCAACTTCCAAATTCATCTGATAGTATCGGAAATAATACCCGATCTAGTTAACTCAGAAAAATTAGGTAGAAACCGACATTTAGCATTTTCTGTGGTTGATATAGATGCTGCAAAATCACAACTATTAGCCAATAATTGCCCAATTAAAATGAGTGCTTCTGGTCGCCCTGCCCTATTTACCCAAGACCCCGACGGTAATATTATAGAATTAAGTCAACAATAAGATAACCTGTGAAAATTATTGCCTATTCATATACAAACCCCCTGTTTGAAACTGCCCCAGACCCCATAACTTGGGGGTGGGAAGTTGACCGCATTTATCACGACTTAGGCGATCGCCAACAACTCCAACAACTCCTACTCGACTGCCAAACTCAAGCAGTTAATTATCTCTTAATTCGTAAACTTGAAGAATTAGGAGACTCTGTAGAAGAAGTATGCGATCGCCTTACAAAACTCCAATCTCTCAATATCCAAATTATTCCCCTCGACTCAGATATCAATATCAACCCCAACTCACCAAGCAATAACTCACCAAGGAAAATAGACCTACTCAGACTCCTCAACCAAATTCGCCAAAATCAACATAGTCGCAAAATTCGCACTGCCCACGCTCGCAACCGCATCAAAGCAATACCCCCACCAGGTAAAGCACCTTACGGATATCGCCGAGGCAAAGACCGTTACACCCTGGACAGAAGTGCTGCCCCCGTTGTCAAAGACTTCTTTGAAAACTTCCTTCTGTTTGCTTCCTTGCGTGGTGCTGTGCGCCATATTCAGAAAAAATACGGCAAGAAAATCTCTGTTACCACTGGGCGACGTTGGTTAACTAACCCCGTTTATCGCGGTGACTTACAATATCAAAATAATGAAGTCATCTCTAATACTCATCTTCCCATAATTTCTAGAGAAGAATCTGCTCAAGTCGAACGTTTGCTCCGACGCAACCGCCGAATGCCACCGCGTACTGCCAGCGCTCCCCACTCTCTGGCAGGTTTAGTTGTCTGCACAGAATGTCAGTCTCCAATGATTACGGCAAAAGTTACTACTTTTCGCAAAGAGAAAGAATATCTATATTTGCGTCCCAAAAGTTGCTCCCGCAAACCCAAATGTAAAGCTTTAGCTTATCAAGAAGTATTAGGACAAACTATAGAAATAATTTGTCGAGATTTAGCATCGGCGATCGCTGCTTTAGAAATGCCAAATATGGATGGAATTAAAAGTAAAATTAAACAGGATATTTCTGATAAGCAAGATATTCTTTTTCAACTACCAAATCTCACGGAGAATGGCATTCTTGACCAAGAAACTGCTGAACTACGTACTTACAAAATTAGAACAGAAATTTCTCAATTACAAAGTCAATTTAACCAGTTACCGCCAGTCAATTTATTAGAAACTGCCAAAGCGGTTTGCATAACCCAATTTTGGTGGGATTTGTCAGAGTCAGAAAGGAGATTTTACTTACGCGAATTTATTAGTAGAATTGAAATTATTCGTCAAGATTTAGATTGGCACTTACAAGTTATTTTTATTTTTTAGTTGTGTTATGGCAGAAGGAAGGAGTAAGAAGGAAGAAAGAAGAAGGAAGAAGGAAGAAAAAAAATTTGGCGTTGCCTGAGTCGTAATACCATAAAGGGGGTTTTAATGAATATAGGACCCATTTGAGATCTATATAATTATGGTAGTCAAGTCTTTTATCGCATCAATTTTGAGGAAAAATATGAAAAAGAAGTGTTGAATTTTTTGTATTATTTCTCCCCACATCTTCCCTCTTCCCTCTTACCTCCTGTCTCCTGTCTTCCCCTCCTGGGAGGGGTTGGGGGTGGGTTTTCTCCTGACTCCTAGCTAAAAAAACGCGCATATTTATGAAGATACCAAATGGGTTCTATAGACTGTTTTAGCCAGTTTTGTATAGTAAGTATAAATTCTGACTCAATTAATAAAGTTTTCATCTAAAATTAAAAGCAATAGCTGATGGCTGAATGCTTACCTTTCTTCTTCTTTCTTCCCTCCTGACTCCTGTCTCCTGTCTCCTGTCTCCTCAATAATTCATTTTTTAACACTATAAATCTTTTTTAATAAATTAAACCAGAAATTCCCCCCCATAGAAATAGCTATGCCACTAATTAGCCAACCCAATATTTTTTTTAATCCTTCTAAATAAGTAATTGATTGACTCACTGAGGTGTTATTTGTTTGTTTTTGACCCCAACCAATAGGTAATTCTAAATTATCTAATGCTGCATTTACCTGATTTTGAATATCCCCTATTTCTAACTCACTTGGATTAGAATTATTATTGATTAATTCCTGGGAATAACTATTAATTGTCGCCCGCATCAAAGAATCTTTTGATAAATTATCAATCATATTTAATGTATCAATATTAGCAACTATAGCAATAGTAATACCAATCAAAAAAGCAACTCCTCTAGCATTACGCTGATAAACACCAGTCGCTCTTTCCATTCCACTATCAAACCATCTCTCAATTTCTTTCTGAAACTGATATAAAGCATTACCTGTTGCTGAAATTTTTGTTGTCGCTTGTTTGGCTAAAATATATAAACTTTTTTGTAAAGATTCAGGCAATAATTCAATCATTTCAATAGCTTTTTGATTGATTTTCCCCTTATTACTTTGCAAATCTGCTTGCACAGCTTTTCCCATTTCCATTACCTCTCTCAAAAACTTCAATAAATTAGAGGCGCTTGGTTCCATTTCAGTTACTAAAACTTTTCTTTCATGGGTATTTGTTAATACTTGTTTGACTAAATTTATTTGGCTAATAAATTCTTGATGAGCTACATCTGGTAAATATTCTAGAGATTTTTCTGTGTATAAATCTAGCTTATTTAAAGTTCTATTTAATGTTAAATCAAGATTAGCAAAATTATTTTGATAATCCTGAATGTTTTGATTCAAATCTTGATGCAAATCCTCAAATTCAGGCTGAATCTTTTTCTGCTTACTGCTATCTTCTATCTTCAAATTTTCTAATATTTTCTTGATATTTACCAAAATATTATCGGTAAAATCTCTTAATTTATCCTCACTAATCATTTGCATTAATTCTTGAAGTTTCAAAGTATCAATTAAGCTAGCAGCAAATGTATCTGACGGAATATAAGAAGGAGCAGTTTTTTCTGCATCAAAAACATTATTAATTCCAGTCACAGCTCGACTTAAATTACCAAGCATCTGAATTATTCTCCGAAATCCTCTTTCTAATGGACCTTTGCTACCACTATAGTTAAGATTTTTAATTAATTGATTTTGATATAGAGAATTAGCTAGTTTTTGCACTTTTTCAATTTCTGTACTAGATTTAGAATTATTTTTACTGATATAGGGTTCACCAGCAATTAACTCTTCAATTGATTTTTTTAAATGAGTGGCTCGCCATTGCAAAATTATTGTCAAAATTGACTGGATTTCACTAGCTAGTAAACTAAAAATAAGATAAATAAAAATTAAACCAATGGCAATATCTAAAATTACAGGTAAGTTCATATTAATTTGATTGATTTTAAGAAGGAAGAATTCAATAATTAACAATTAATAATTAATAATTACCTCTTCTTATAAAGAAGAGGATTGGCTAAAAGGATTTTTTTTCTTCTCTTGGTCGATTGGATATGGCGCAGGTTTCCTCGCCATCCCACCCTTCGGGAAGCTGCGCTAACGACCACTTTTTTCTCTATGAATGGAGAGGCTTTATACCTGAATTTTTCGGTAAGAAGGAAGGATGAGAAAGGAAGGAAGAAGGAAGAAAAAATGGATGGGGATTTATATAAAATCCGATTATACAGTAATTGAAAATTATTTCATCCTAATACAGATTTTCTATTATACCAATTTGAAAAAATAATGTTACGGATAATAGGGGCAATTAAAATACTTTATAGGAGATGTCTCTTGGACTAAAAAGATGGCGTTGCTTAAATGTAATGATAATTAGACATCTACTCCACGCATAGGGAGTAGGCAGTAGGGGTAAAGAATTGATAATTTCTCCCTACTCTGTAGAGACGTTACATACAAGGTCCCTACTCCCTATTCCCTAAAATAGATATCTCCAGAAAATAAACTTGCCCTTTATTTAGCATAAGTTAGAGTTGTATAACTTCCTCACAAAATCATTTTTAATACTTTTTTCCTAGACATTTATTCCCTTTTCCCTATTTCCTATCCCCTAAAATCTACAATATCTCACAACTCAAATTAGATTGCTATATCATTATCAGCGTTAAGCTTTGAAAATAATAGTCATACTTACAAATTGACTTTTGAATTGAATAAATGTTTAACAAAATCAGCGTTAAGCTTTGAAAATAATAATCATACTTACAAATTGACTTTTGAATTGAATAAATGTTTAACAAAATCTTCACCAACAAAAATACCCATATAGATTTACTTATAATTGCCAGCTTATTATTAGCAGCATTGTTACTATTTTCTACTAATTTAGACACATTACCTTTGCGAGACTGGGATGAAGGAATAGTCGCTCAAGTAGCTAGAGAAATAACCAGAAAAAATTGGAATTGGCTTTATCCAACTATCAATAATACTCCCTATTTGAATAAACCACCATTAGTACATTGGTCGATCGCTTTTGTCTACAATATCGCCGGAGTAAATGAATTAACTGCACGTTTATTCCCTGCTTTATTCACAGCATTTTCTGTACCATTAATTTATAGTCTTGCTAGAGAATTATTTCGCCCCCGCACTAACGCCATTTTCTCTGCTTTAGTCTACTTAACTTTATTGCCAGTCGTGCGACATGGACGTTTAGCAATGTTAGATGGGGCAGTGCTTTGTTTTTTTCTACTAATGATTTGGTGCGTTTTACGATCGCGTCGTAACCTCCGTTATTCTTTAGCTATTGGTCTGAGTTTTGCCCTACTTTCCCTCACAAAAGGAATTATTTTAGGATTACTTTTAGGAGCGATCGCTCTATTCTTCCTCTTATGGGATACTCCCCGACTATTGCGTTGTAAATATTTTTGGGGCGGTATCTTACTAGGGATGCTCCCAGTATTTCTGTGGTACACAGCTCAATTTTTCCATTACGGAATAGAATTTTTCCATGCCAACTTTTTCCATCAATCTCTCAAACGTATTTGGCAACCTGTAGGCAGTCACGATGGACCTATTTGGTATTACTTATTGGAAATTTTAGAGTATACTTTCCCCTGGCAACTTTTCTGGTTTCCCGGATTATATCTGAGTTGGAAAAATCGGAATCTCAGTTGGGGAAAATTAGTCTTGGTCTGGAGCGGAATATATTTATTAGCTATTTCGTTAATGAATACCAAACTTCCCTGGTATGTACTACCTATTTATCCCGCTTTTGCTCTAGCAGTCGGTACTTATCTGACAGAAATTTGGCATCAATTTCCAGTAGATTTGGGATACATTCGGTTTCCAGCTTATCAATATCTTCATACTCAAGGTGAGAGTAAAAAACATCCTAAAGGTATCCCTACTATTTATCACCGTCTAGTAGTAGCCATTTTTGCACTGCTCGCCTTACTAGCTTGGGTTGCTTGGCTTGACTTCAGCGGTATTTTTCATCTGGGAGAGGAAAATCAGACAAAACTAGATTTGTACTTACGGTTAATCTCAGCAACTATTGCACTGACAATGACAATAGCAACCATATTATTAAACCAACAAGACCGTCAGTTTTTGTCAATCTTGATTTGGGGAACATATCTTTCACTCCTACTGTTTGTTAATTCCCCTCATTGGATCTGGGAACTACAAGAAAACTATCCAGTCAAACCAGTCGGAGAAATGATTCAGAAATATACACCCCCCGGTCAGATAGTTTATTCCTTCGATACAAAAGACCGTCCCTCTTTAAATTTTTATAGCGATCGCCTCATCAAACGTGTCGGGCCACAAAAAATTCAACAACAATGGCAAAGTCAGTCTCAACCATATCTATTAGTTCAAGCATCAAATTTGAATAACCTTACCCTAGAAAATCTGAAAGTTTTGAATACTGTCAAAGGGTGGGCATTAGTCACCAGAGAAAGCAAAAATTGAAAGTTCAAAAAATTAGAAGAAGGAAGAGGGAATAGGGAATAAGGAAGAGGGAAGAAGGAAGAAGGAAGAATAAATGGATGGGGACTCAAATTTAAACCAATTGTAAACACCCCCGTTGACAGTGAGGAATTAAACCCAAAATAAAAAGATAAAATTATTATTTATTCCCCCCCCCCGTATCTATTAGAAAACTTGACGTTGGTAAAAAGAGGGATGATACCAACCGTGAAAAAAGAATGTTACGAATAGTAAGAGGAATAAAAAGACACGTGCAGGATATTCCCTTTGACAAAAAAGATGATTTCCGACATGAAAAATGGTATTGAAGCCATTCCCATACGACTCCTGACTTCCCCTCCTGGGAGGGGTTAGGGGTGGGTTGACTCCTAAATAATTAAGATTAATATCATACACGCGCTTCACCAACGCCGAAAACTTTTTCCATTAAAATACAACTTTCATGCTCTTTTATTCCCTCAAATACTTTAACTCCTTTATATTCAAAAGTCTGATAATCTAGAGAAGCTCTATCCTCAAATCCATATTTCCGACAAATGTGCTGCGATATCTTTCCACTAGCTTCTACTATTGCGGTGGAAAATCCTGCTTGAGTTGTAATATTGAGATTATTTTCAACTAATTTATTGCCAATCTTTTTGCCTCTATACTTTTCTCTATACCCCAATAAACCGATACGAAATATCTTGCCATTAACGACTTTTTTTTCCATCTAATACTTCCGATGTAGTTCTTTTAAAACTTGAGAAAAAATCTCAAATTTTTGAGGAATATTTTTGCTTATTTCTTCATAGAACTCACTTGATAAATTATCTGAAATAATAAACCCTGCTACTTCTGAAGTAACAGAATTTTTAGCAATATGAGATAATCCTTCTGCCACAGCTTTTTCGCAAATTGTCTCAGCAAAGGGATAAAAGTCACTAGAAGTTACTTTAAGCGACCTGAACATAGGTTCTGAACTAGGAAATACATCAACTAAACAATTAATAGTTTGTTCTAAATCTTTTTCCTGTAAAATTTCATATACAATTTCATTTTCTTCTAACATGAGTATATTAATTTCTAAAATTAACTTTATTTAGTCCTTAATTATGGGGTTAGTCCCCACTGCCTATCAGAAAATGATTTTAGGAGTTCCTAATCAGGGATAGCTTAAAAGGGGAAACTATTCACCTTATTTATTGGTCAACTGGGCTGCTGAAAAGTCTTTGGGTTATAAGACACGAAGTTTCAGGTCGTTGACTATCCATAAGCAATTAAACCTTCTTCCTTCTTCCTTCTTTCTTCTTTCTTCTTCCTTCTTCAATAACTACTGACTGTTTTGATTATTCAACAGTTCTTTTTCTTGCACCCACTCTAATACTCCATCAAATATACCCAATTTAAAATCAAACTTACTTAGAGAAGCGATCGCCCCTCCAAACAATATGACACTCCCGATCGCCACAACTATAGGTAAATACTGCCTGCTCAAATCGCGACGTAATCTTGCCAAAGGTCTACTTTGCCTTCTCAGCATTTGTCCAATATCTAGCTGTTGGAGAGCGAGGGGGTCTCTGACATAATGGCCACTCCAACTAATTACCAGATGAGAATGACAATATGGACAAGTAAATAGCCCATTAAATACTTCTAGTGGTCGTGTGGCACTGGAGCGATTACAAATTGGGCAGGTAACAGAATGACTCTTAGATGTGGGAGCGCTCATACTTATTTTTATTCAATAAACGAAATTTTTCACTACTCACCTAGATGAGTTTTTTTGATCTGCAATTTTGATTATCTTGCCTATTCTTTTATAGTTTAGCCTTAATTTCTACTGCATAAAAGTTAACTATTCACGAAAATTATCAATCTTCCATTTTTGGAGATAGCCTAGTTGTTTACCATAGGTAAAATTGTATTGCAAGGGGGTAATCGTAATATATTTTTCACGCATTGCTTGGACATCTGTTGATAACTTTTCTACTGAGGAGCGGTCGTTGGTTTCTTCCACATCTTCCTGTACCTCTCCAGCTAACCAATAATAAGTTTTGCCTCGTGGATCGACCCGTTTTTCAAATATATCTATATAGCGACGAATTCCTTGACGGGTAATTTGTACTCCTGCTATTTCTGTTTCTTTAACTGCTGGAATATTTACATTTAGCAACATTACATTAGCTAAAGGTTCATTTTCAATTTTCTTCACCAAATCTTGAGCAAAATTTACAGCAACTTCAAAATTTCTAGAAGTATAACTACCAAGACTAAACGCAATACTAGGAATGTTTTGAACAACTCCTTCCATGGCAGCAGAAACTGTTCCGGAATATAAAATATCTGTTCCTAAGTTGGGACCATGATTAATTCCTGCTAATACTAAATCTGGCTGGGTTTCTAGTAAGGCAAATAAGGCTAGTTTTACACAGTCGGCAGGAGTACCAGAGCAAGTCCAAGCTGTGACGGTGTCATCAAAAATTGACTTGACTATTTCTGCCCGAATAGGTTGATGTAATGTTAAACCATGACCTGTGGCTGAACGTTCTTTGTCAGGACAAACTACAAAAACTTCATGGCCTACCGCTGCTAAAGCATTAGCCAAACTCCGGATACCTTCTGCAAAAATGCCATCGTCGTTACTAATTAAAAGTTTCATTTGGATTGATTTTTGAAAAATAAAAAAGATTGAAGCAAGAACTATTCAATCGCCAAACACAATTCTATAGCAGTCGAGGCAAAGGGCGTGGACAGATAAAAAGCTTAAAACTTAGACAACGCAAGATTTTTCCTTCTCTATCTTTTGCCTTATTGACGAATTAATCAAAATAGGCTTGTATATTGGGGGTCTGAAACCATTGCTGTGTGGGGCTTCTATATCGGAACTCTTTCCCAAACCAAATCCCTAGGGATTGAAATACACCACCTACTCCAGCACAACTACGGTTAACGCCTTGACAAACTTCATCCTGAGCAGCACTCCAATAAAAACCCGGCGGAGTGAAAAATCGGGTTGAACTTTGACAAAAAATCAGATAGAATAATAGTATTGGGAGTAGTTCGCCTATACACATGACAATTTATTCAACCAAAAAAGACTCTACAGTTAAAAGCACAAAAAAAATAACAAACCATACTATCGCTAACAACTCGATCAACTACATCCCGAGGAGCACCCAAAAAAAGCCCGGCCGACTCAAAAATTGAGTTGAACTGTAACAAAAAATTAGATAGAATAGTTACATTAGGAGTGACTCGCCCCTACGCATGACTTTTTATTCAACTAAAAAAGATTTTATATAGAAAAGCACAAAAAAAATAACAAAATAGTAAAGCACAAAAAAAATAACAAACTATGACAACCCAACTAACAGAAATAGAAACCCAACTAACAGAACTACGCCAAACAGCAACAGAAGCGATCGCCACAACAGAAAACCTAGAAAAACTAGAAGAACTAAGAATTAACTATCTAGGCAAAAAAGGCCAAGTATCCAAAATCCTCGGAGCCATGGGTAAACTCAGCCCAGAAGAACGACCAAAAGTAGGAGCGATCGCCAACCAAGTCAAACAAGCCATCCAGAGCAACCTAGACCAAAAGCGGACAAACCTCAAAACAGCAGAAATAGCAGCCAAACTCCAAGCCGAAACCCTAGATGTATCCATGCCAGGAGTATATCGTCCCCAAGGAAAAATCCATCCCCTCAACAACCTCATAGACCGTGCCCTAGACATATTCATTGGCTTAGGCTACACAGTGGCCACAGGTCCAGAAATGGAAACCGACTACTACAACTTTGAAGCCTTAAACACACCACCAGACCACCCTGCCAGAGATATGCAAGACACCTTCTACCTACCAGACGGTAACTTAATGCGGACCCATACCTCCTCAGTCCAGATCCGTTACATGAAAAACCACGAACCCCCCATCCGAGTCATAGCACCCGGTCGTGTTTATCGACGTGACACAGTAGACGCTACCCACGCAGCAGTATTCCATCAACTCGAACTATTAGCAGTAGACGAAGGACTAAGATTTTCAGACCTCAAAGGAACCATCAAAGAATTCCTCAGACAAATGTTCGGAGACCTACCCATTCGTTTCCGTGCCAGCTATTTCCCATTCACCGAACCCTCAGCAGAAGTAGATTTGCAGTGGAATGGTAAATGGTTAGAAGTATTAGGTTGTGGGATGGTAGACCCCAACGTATTGGAAGCAGTAGGTTATGATTCGGAGAAATATACAGGTTTTGCCGCTGGTTTCGGTGTAGAAAGATTTGCCATGGTGTTGCATCAGATAGATGATATTCGGCGAGTTTATGCCAGCGACTTACGTTTTTTGCAGCAGTTTTAAATAGCTATCAGCATTTTCCGTACCGGAATGCTCTGCAAACAGCACTCAGCTTTCAGCTATTGGTTAGTAGACTGACACATCTAAAATAGTGCAATAGGTGTAGGTTGGGTTGAGTAACGTTAGCGCCAGCTTATCCTAATGGATAAACCCAACAGTAGTAAAGTTTTGTTGGGTTGAACGGCAGTGAAACCCAACCTATATTTTTAGGCGTGTCAGTCCAGTAGGGTGTGTTAGCGACAGTGTAACGCACCATTGAATATGTGTCAGTTCACTACTGAAATAATGGTCGATTCTACACCTAATGCACCAGGTGCTGTAGGATGAGGCGTTAGTAACGTACCTGCGTAAGTTCTATAGAACCCCTAACCGTATCTTTTATTGAAATACAAAGGCTTCAGGAAAGCCGTTTTAAGGGGCCTAACAACTATAAGGGTTCAGGAAACCGAAAAATTATGAAAAATGACTGCCAGAATCATAAAACCCAGATGGGTATTGAACTTGTAACTTCTTAAATAGATACCAAATGGCTTCTATATCCTATATATGTTGGGTTTATCCTAACGGATAAGCTAGCGCTAACGTTCCTCCACCCAACCTACTAAGTTTGAAATTACTTTTGACTTAAAAAATAAATATGCATCAACCAGTGGCATTGCTAACATTAATACTAACGATCGCCCTCGGTGTTCCCAAAAGAGCGATCGCTACAACCATGAAAATAGCTCAAACATCTCAAGAAACTGCTAGTTTATGTCGTCAAGTTAATGACGAACAAGGTTTAATCGTTCAAAAAAGACCGACCCCAAATTCTCCCACAGTAGGCACCGTAGATGCAAATCAACAAGTGAAATTAATAGAAGGTTATCGCAATATTAGAGGTCCAGCAGGTCGTACTTGGGTAGAAATTACTGCTCCTATTTCAGGGTTTGTTTCTAGAGGTTTTCCAGGCAATGAAAATAATTTAATAGAATGTTCTGAAGTAGCTACAGAAACTCCAACGGAACCTTCCGATCAAAATACTTCTGTTGATAATTTGCCCACAGAAACACCATCTCCTAATGAGTCCACATCACAAGTAGATCGAAATTTATGTCGTCAAATTGATAGTAAAAAAGCACCACGCGGTTTAGCAGTACGGACAAATGCTACTAGACGATCCGAATATAAAGGAAAAGTTCCTGTTAATAGTCAGCTTACCCTTGTGGAAAATTATCGTTTAATTCCCGACCGAAATGGAGAAAAACGTAAGTGGGTAGAAATTACTTCTCCTTTGTCTGGGTTTGTTTCTGCTGGTAATTTAGTTGAGTGTGACTAGGTGGAGGGAGTGGGGGAGCAGGGGAGTAGGGGAGTAGGGGAGTGGGGGAGTAGGGAAAGAAAGCTTCAAAGGGAAAAGGTTTTTTGATCGCTGATTATCGGGACATTACATTGCACAACTTTTGAGCTTCAATATATAGTAGTTTAACTTAAAAATGAGACGTTTTTTCG
>NZ_JAAHGK010000260.1:0-7054 GCF_010672505.1 Okeania sp. SIO2B9
TCTAGAAAAAACGGCAAAAAAAGTCTGAATTAATGTGGTCGTTTTTTCTAGTAAGCATTCAGCTATTAGCTATCAGTTCTCAACAAAAGGAGGGGGTTTAAATGAATATAGACTTTTTCAGCTGACTTTTATAGTAAGATTTAATTCTCACTCAGTTAGTAAAGCTTTTATCTAAAACTAAAAGCAATAGCTGATAGCTGATAGCTGGCGGCTAAATGCTTACTTTCTCATACTTTACTCCTCCTTCTATAACTTAGCGTTCCTGTAGTAGATGCGGAACATTATCCCGTGCCATTGCCTCCCCTACTGTTACATTTAATTGTGCCCCAATTAATACCACCAATGAACTAATATATAACCACAACAATAAAATAATAAAAGTACCAATAGTTCCATAGGTTCGGTTATAGTTACCAAAATGAAAAACGTATAAACGAAATAAATTAGAAGCTCCTGCCCACATTAATGCTGATATAATTGCACCAGGCATAATAGGTGTACCTTTCCTTCTACGACTCGGACCAAAACGATAAACAAAAGCAAAAGCTGTAGAAACTATTCCTAAAGTAATCGGCCATCTTAATTGACCCCAAGTTTCTAATAATTGTGACTTCAACACACAATTATCAACTGGTTCTTGAAATAAACAACTAGCAACCTGGTCAGGGGGACAATTTGGCAGAGTTTCTAGTAAACAACTTTGCCGAGCAATCATGTCTACAATTAAGTCACTAACTAATACTAATCCAGAGGCAATAATTAATAGTATGAGAGTACCAATAGTTAGTCCTAAAGAAACTAATTTTGCTTTCCAAAAAGGTCGTTTTTTCTCAAGAGGAACTTGATGAATTTCGTCAAGAGCTGCCATAGCAGAAGTCAGTACGCTAGAAAATATCCATATTGAGCCAATAAAACTGAAAGAAAATATTTCTTTGTTGCGGGTTTTCAGAATTTCATCAACAGCACTGCTAATTAAAAATCGCACTTGATTAGGTACTATATCTGTTAGTAAACTACCCATTTGTAATAGAGGCAATCGCAAAGATTCAAATAATCCAATTGCTGCAATTATTGTTAATAATCCGGGAAATAAAGCGAGCATAGCATTATAGGCCATCTCGGCTGATAAACCTGATAATCTGCTTTTGCCAGCACAAATACATACTTGTTTAATGGCATTAAAATTTAGATGAAGAAGGAACTGAAAAAAGCGAATTATTCGCTTCAGTATATGTTTGACTATCCTTTTTAATATCGTCAATATCATGCCATAGCCACGTTTAGCAATTGGAGTTAATAAGTTGAAAAATCGCTGCCTATTGGAGTGGTTTAAAACTTCTCGCAATGTGGCAGAATTAAAGTGACGTAAAAAATGGAAAAAGCTCATAGGGCTTTTAGGTAAAAAGGTTTATCTGAGTTACTTGTATAGCAGGGAATAGGGAATAGGAAATAGGGAACAGGGAACAGTGGGAAAAATATTTATCTGTCTTACAATTCATCATCAATATCAGTCAAATACCAACTCGTTCCTTGCTATAGTAGAGAATAATTTGTCAACTAACAAAAACTTCAAAATAACAATTATAAATTTATAAATTTCGGAAAATGTACTAAGATAAATTACTTTATTTCGGGCAAAAATAAAAAGTAAATAGTAATCTTTTATAGAAAAAAATTACTAAAAAAAATAAACATTAAAGTCATACACAGATAAAAAAAATCCAATCTAGGTATCAAAAGTCTATAATTATATAAGGTATTATACCAATTTTAACAAGTGATTTTACAAAAAAAAATTGTAAGCATTCAGCAGTCAGCTATCAGCTATTAGCTCTTAGCTCTTAGAAGTAATTATTGATTAGAAATAGGCGTGGAAATTAAAAATAAAATCAATTATTATCTATAAATTGTCAATTATTTCTCCCTACTCCATGTTCCCTCTTTTATGGAGATGTCTACTACTCATATTGCTGATAGCTGAGTGCTAATAGCTGAATGCTTACATAAAATCCGTAGCTTACTGAGGTATTTATATTATATGAATTATCCTCATTTACCTTTATCACGAGTCAAATTCTCAGTTAAATATTAAGCATAAATACTTATTTTACTTTTAACTTTTGACTTCTTACTGAGGAATATCAAGAGCATATTTATGTAGCGCTATAGTATTTCCCTGTTTCCTTTCAGTATCTACTGTCCTAAACTATACTTCTCTTGGTATAGTTTAAAATTGCAAAGACAACCTTCGCGGGAAAATCACCCGATTAAATGAACACTCTATAATCTAAAATATGATATGAGTCAGGACATAACTCCGTGGTTAAATGAAATTAAGGCTCTTCAAGAGAAAATAGTAAAACTTCAAACAGAATTAAATGTTGCCCAGGATAGTGCCTCTAAGTGGCGTCAACTCTACAATACTGAAGCTCAACAACGACGAACGGAAACTCAACTGGCTCAAGAAACTATTCAGACTTTAAAAGCCCAAGCTCAGAAATTACAAGGTTTTCCATCTGTTGAAGAGAGTATAGATGAAAGTGCAACAACTATTGAACAGCAAATCGAAAATTTACAAACTTTAGCTGAATTTAAGGCCAAAATAATTGAAGTAGTCCAAGAACGGGAGCGTGCTTTTGCACAAGTCCAAAAATTAACTGAAGCTCTCGAACAAGAGAAAGTCAATCATACAAATACTCGTACAAGTTTAACAAATGCTTTGGCAGATGCAGTAGATATTCTGGCCAAAGCAAAAGCAAGCAAACAACAGAAATCGGAAATTACTCCTGATATTCAGCCAAAAACAGAAGCCAATATTCAAGCTCAAAATCAAATCCAACTAAAGGAAAGCTTATCTCCCAATGCTGCTCAGTTGCCGCCCAATGAAAGGCCATTGCCCCGCTTACCCAGTAGTAAAGATTAGAGAGAAAAGCTCAAAAGTAGAACCAAAAATATTTTCCTTTTTCCTTTTTCCTTCCTTTAAAACCCCATAACTTCCGCTACTGCCTCTATATTTGGCTCTATTCCCTGCCGAAACTGATTATTGCTATGTTTAATCGCCACATCTGGGTCTTTGAGACCATGACCAGTAAGTACACAAACTACTTTTGCTCCTCTGGGAACTTGGTCTTTGACTTTCAATAAACCCGCAACAGAAGCAGCACTAGCAGGCTCGCAAAAAATTCCTTCATTGGACGCCAATAAACGATAAGCCTCTAATATTTCTTCATCGGTAACCGCTGTAAAACTTCCTTGACTAGCTTGTTGAGCTGCTACAGCTTTTTCCCAACTAGCAGGATTGCCAATTCTAATGGCGCTGGCCACTGTTTCCGGTTGGACTACAGGATGACCTTGAACAATGGGTGCCGCCCCTGCTGCCTGAAAACCCATCATTTGCGGAAGGCGATCGCATTTTCCGATTTGATGGTATTGACAAAATCCCATCCAATATGCTGTGATATTTCCGGCATTTCCTACAGGAATACATAACCAATCTGGGGCATCCCCCAAAGTGTCCACTACCTCAAAAGCTCCTGTTTTTTGACCTTCTAGGCGATAGGGATTAACTGAGTTAACTAAAGTGACAGGATATTTAGCGGCCACATCTCGGACAATTTCTAAGGCTTGGTCAAAATTTCCCTTGATGGCTAAGACTTCTGCACCATACAATAAGGCTTGGGCTAATTTTCCTAATGCAACATAACCATCTGGGATTATGACAAATGCTCGCATCCCACCTCGTCTAGCATAAGCAGCAGCGGCAGCTGAGGTATTGCCTGTGCTAGCACAGATTACTGCTTTTGCCCCTTCTTCTTTGGCTTTGGATATAGCTAAAGTCATGCCCCTATCTTTGAAACTACCTGTGGGGTTAAGGCCATCATATTTGATAAAGACTTCTACTTGGCCGCCTATTTGATGGGCGATCGTCGGCACAGGTATGAGAGGAGTATTACCTTCTTGCAATGTGATTACAGGAGTTTCTTCTGTCACTGGTAGATAGGATCTATATGCCTCTATCAAACCAGGCCAGCCTTGTAATTTTGACTGAGAAAAGGGCCGTGTTAAGGTCATTTTTAAGTTTTGAATTTTTTACTGTAAAGTTTAGTTTTTTTACCTTAGGCCAAAGCTATAAATAACTTTTTGGTCAATTTTTAGTAAGGTTGACACTCCACTGGATAAATCCGCGTGGATTCGTGATTAGGAGTTTTCTATCGGGATAAATCCGCGATTTTCACATTGCTCGTAACGGCCACATTGCCATTACCGTACCATAGTACGCATACAGCAGCAGCTCACAAGGCGGTGCCAATCGCCACTACCCTCTCCGGTCATTCGACCATTGAGACTACTTTTAAAGTTGTTGGTTGATTCACTCGCTTTGAGGTACAAGGTGCTGACTAACGGCTGGAAACAGAGTGCTGGCTAGCACTGGGCTACCTTTTCGGTTAACCACCCTTTAACTGAAGCGTCCATTAGCTAACGATGCTCTCACCATGGTTCAAAGGTCATTGTGTCTTTATACCTTGATTATCGCATATTTTGACTACGCTTTATTACCCGTCGCGTTGTTTCCATCGAGCCGTTAAACTGGCACTTTTCCCACTTACCGAATTTTTACAATGAAAACTTAATCAAATCTATGGTTAAGAAGGATACTAAACCTTACTAATCTTATTGTATTATCCAAATGTTTAGTGTTGGATATGGTACTCCAACTTTTTAATGCCGGAAGTTAAATAGTTTAATTTGTTGTAATTTATCTTAATATTCCGGTTACAATAGAAAAATAAGTGAAGTAAGTATAAATGGCTAGTAAGTTACTGATGTCTAACAGTATATCCAATTTGTCCAGTGCATCTGTTTCTGTAGATACTTCTAAAAGGGTAAATGTTTCAGGGGTATCAAGCAATCAAAACTACACTCAAGAAAAGATGAAATCTTTGTATCAAACAGATCAACAAGTTAAGTTGCTCCATCTTGAGGCAGAAGTAGAAACTTTATTGTTGGAATTGCGGACTATAAAAGAACGAAACTTAGAAAATTAGTCTCAGAGGTTGAAAAATAATTCAATCAATAAAAATTGTGAATAAATAAATGATTGCTCAACTTGATGAATAAAAAATCAGATAGTAGTAGTAACCAAATCAATTAATTGACTTTGATAATGACAAGATTATGATGTAACAAGAAAGGTTTTACTACAGTGTTATTGTGTACAAAATTGACTAAGATTCACTAAGTTCTAGTATGTCTTAAAAATTTCTGTTAACTACTTTCTGTGGTCAAAACTGCCAGCAAAGTATTTGCGCTGGCGTTTTTTTTCGGAATCATAAATCTACTACATAACCACAAAAAAAATACGGAGAACTCAAATAATTTATGACAGTATCAATTGCAGAATCTACTCATGGAAATTCTGAGATTAGAAACGAGCAACTACAACTTAAAGATATTGTAAAAACTCTACCTCGTGAAGTTTTTCTCAAAGATAAATGGAAAACATGGACAATGGTAGCAGTCAATATTTTTATGGTTGTATTAGGTTACTGGGGACTAACAATTACACCTTGGTTTTTATTGCCCCTACTTTGGGTTTTCACTGGCACAGCATTGACTGGTTTTTTTGTTATTGGCCATGACTGCGGTCATCGTTCTTTTGCTAACCGTCGCTGGGTCAACGACCTGGTTGGTCACTTAGTGTTTTTGCCTTTAATTTATCCCTTTCATGGCTGGCGAATAGGCCATAATTATCACCACAAACATACGAATAAAATGGGGGAAGATAATGCTTGGCAACCTTGGTATCCAGAAGATTATGGGAATGCAGGTAGCTTGATGCAGTCAGTGTATCAGTTTATGCGTGGAAGATTTTGGTGGTTAGGATCTGTTGCTCACTGGGCGGTTGTCCATTTTGATTGGAGAAAATTTGAAGCTAAAGATAGGGAAGATGTCAAGTTTTCTGCGTTGGTAGTTTTCGGGTTTAGCGCGATCGCCTTTCCTCTGCTTATCGCTACAGTTGGCCTGTGGGGTCTGGTCAAGTTTTGGTTAATGCCTTGGTTGGTTTACCATTTCTGGATGAGTACATTTACTATTGTTCACCATACAGTACCAGAAATTCCTTTTACTCCTGTAGAAGAGTGGAATGAAGCGGAGGCTCAATTATTTGGTACAGTACATTGTGATTATCCCCGGTGGGTAGAGTTTCTTTGCCATGATATTAATGTGCATATTCCCCATCATGTCTCTACAGGAATTCCTTCATATAATCTCAGGAAAGCACATCAATTTTTGAAGGATCAATGGGGAGATAAACTTTATGAAACTAAGTTTTCTTGGTCTTTAATGAAGGAGATAACAGAGAAATGTCATCTGTATGATAAAACTAAGTTTTACCTAACTTTTAAAGAGTATGATGCTCAGAAAGTTTCCCAGTAATTTTAGTCAGGAAAGCGGTCAGCTATCAGCTATTAGCTATCAGCTTCTCAAGGTTTTTAATAGGGATTCAAACCCCATTAACACATACCACTAATTTTTCATTTATCAATTTTTATATAATCCGGCATTTTGACCGGATTTTTTTTATAGGGTATCTTGATACTCAACGGGAGCAAGATGCTCTTAGAAAAATAACCCCAAGCAGAATAAAATTAATTGATAATACCACTTTTATAAATTGGTATAAAACTGTAAAAATACTGAAAAAAAAGTAATACAACTGAATCAAATTGTCAAGATTGACATCAATTAATCCGTTGGATAGGATCGGATAAATTAATCAAGGAAAAAATTCAAAATTAAGGAATAATCACCTTGAGTTTTAATCCAGACTTATGTCGCAATGAAAGCGAAGTAGAAAGTAAACTAATTGTTAGTTATCTACTGCCAAAATTAGGATACGGTATCGAACATTGACATCAAGAACTAACTTTGGGTAGTATCCGTTTAGACTTTTTATCATTTGCTGTCCAGAAGTTACCTTTTCGTTTAGATGGAGATTCTCCATTGAGTTTAGTTATGGAGGCAAAACATCCGAGAGAAAATTTAGACCGCCATC
>NZ_JAAHGK010000261.1:0-7039 GCF_010672505.1 Okeania sp. SIO2B9
ACACGGGAAACATCGACTCCTGGAATATTTCAGGTAGTAATAGAATATGAACATGAACCAGCAGGTCGCTATGCTGCACGAGCAGCGGTGAGACTTTGCCAATCCAACAGGAAATCTATCTTAGAGATTGCGCAGGTGAAACCGAATTTTGGGAAGGAATGGTGGGATATAGAGAGTACAATACAGCGGAAAAGTGGACGTGCTTTTGTAAGAAAGTAGGATGGTACAACTGGTTGGGGCAGCGAAAGCTTTACGATGAACTAACATTTGATGATAAAAAAGCACCTTTAGGACATCTCCCTCAACAAAGTTCGTCTATAATAGAGTCTGTAAGTCGTGGCTTTCTTTCCCACTTGGGAATTGAAAATGACTATAGTCACTCTAATTTAGAGGAATTAGAGAAACAGCTTAGTTTGGGAAAGTGGAAATTAGCAGATTCAGTAACTTGTTTTCATCTGTTACAACTTGTAGGACGTACAAATGAAGGTTGGCTGGGAGCAGAAGATATAGACAGGCTTCCTTGTGATGACATTCACAGAATAAATAAACTTTGGCTCAAATACAGTAATGAACGTTTTGGGTTTAGTGTTCAGAAGGAAATTTATATTGGTACTGGAAATATATTGGGAAAACTGAACAAAGATGCTTACAAATTATTTGTACAGAAAGTAGGATGGAAAAAACAGCGAGATTGGGGGTTTAGTGGAGGATGGTTATCTTACGATGATATTACTTTTGATCTTGCAGCTCCAAGAGGACACCTCCCTGTTGTGGATAAACGACTAAGAATAATAGGAGAAAAACTACATTGGAGGACTAGCAATCAATATGATTTTTCTCTCTTGACGCGCCGTTTTTTGACTTGTAGTCTGTAGCACTTTCGGGTGCAAGTCTACACTATTGTACTCAACCAATATTAAAAACTCTAACATATAAATGTCTGATCCAAAAAAGTTTAATGTTTTCCTTTGCCACAATAGTCAGGACAAACCTGCCGTTGAAAAAATTGCCGAGGAACTTCTTGCTCAAATTGCTGGTGTTGAATCTTGAAAAAAGGAAGATAGTTAATGGCTGAAACAGAAAAGTTTGATGTCTTTCTTAGTCATAACAGTCGTGATAAAGATAGCATTAGAATTATTGCACATCAACTTGAACAAGGGGGTTTTATCACATGGTTCGATGAAGATCAATTTAAAGGAGGAATTGTATGGCAAAAAAAACTCTATAAAGCACTTGATAAAACTAATCTTGCTTTCTTTTTTATTGGAACAAATGGTGTAGGACCATGGCAAGAGGAAGAGATAGACTATTTACATAATCGTTATATAAGTAGTCGCAAGAAAAATATATCCATTATTCCTATATTTCTACCTGGAGCTGGTATCAAGGATGTTCCTAGAGACCTAAATTATCTAAATAAGTTTCAGTTTATATTTCTTCTTAACTTGGATGATTATAGCGAAATTAGCAAATTGTTGGAAATATTTTCAACTTTTGGCATAGTCCCAAATAAACGAAAAAAAAAGCCTAAGAAGGACGACGACCCCACACCAAAAAAAACGCATCCTTGTGGCTACATTAGGTTAGAGAGATTGCTTAATCAAGGAAAATGGAAAGAGGCAGATGAAGAAACTATTACTTGTATGGTAAAAGTTTCAGAGCAAAAGGGAACAGGAAGATGGCTGAATTTCAAGCATATAGAAAACTTTCCTTACACAGACCTTTGTACCATTGACAATCTCTGGGCAGAAAATAGCAAAGGCAAATTTGGTTTTTCTGTCCAAAAGGAAATTCATCAGATTTCTATGAGTAAAACGAAAAATAATAAGCAAGGATGGAAATTGTTTTGCAGTAGAGTTGGCTGGCAAAGAGCTGATATGGAAACAGAAAGTAATTTAACTGGACACTTTCCTCGGAAAGTTTGGCAACGCATTCGACTTTCAACAGTTGCAACAGTTGAACCCCCATTCTTAGATTTATATACCGTCATTAGTCTTATCATTAGCTCTATAGTTAGCTTAGGTAGTGCGATTATACTTGCTAATATATTAGATGCAGGTAATCATTTTCACCCATCATATGTTTTATGTTTTTTGCTTTGGTGGGGTATTATGATATATAGGGGAGTATCTCGACAGCGATTTGAGGCAAAAATGATAGTTTTTCAGACTTTACTTTCAAAAGTAAGGTGAGCAAATATTCACCCACCCTACCAATGGATAATTAATAATTAGAGATAACTTTCATTATCATCCATTATCCATTAATTACTCTATCCCTTCTATCCGATCCTCTACTTGCTGATACAACTCACGCAACTTATCCAAATTACTCTCACTCGTCTCCCAATAACCGCGACCGTTCACTTCCAACAATGTAGTCACCATCTTGCGGAACGAATGCGGATTCAAATTCAACAACCGCTGCTGCATCTGCTCGTCTTTAATAAAGGTCTCATTCACATCTTCATAAACCCAATTATCAACGGCACCAGCAGTCGCACTCCATCCCATAGTATTCACGAGACGCTTTGACAACTCCCGCACTCCTTCATAACCATGAGACAACATTCCCTCATACCATTTTGGATTCAACATTTTTGTCCGCGCATCTAAACGTACTGTCTCAGATAATGACCGCACCTGAGCATTGGCAGTTGTCGTATCCGCAATATAAGAAGATGGTTTTTTACCATCATCTCGGAGAGTCGCTACAATCTTTGTCGGATCGGAATCAAAATAATGACTCACATCCGTCAAACTAATTTCCGACGAATCTAAATTCTGGAATGTCGCATCCGCAGTTTTCAACGCTGACTCAAACACTTTCCGGTTATCTTCCATCATTCCTGGGTTGTCAGAATTAAACGCAAACGACTTGCGCTTCAAATACATTTCCTGTAATTCTGACTCATCTTCCCAGGTACTATTCTCTACTGCCAAGTTAACGTTAGCAGCATAAGAACCGGAAGCATTAGAAAATACCCGCGTTGCAGCTTGACGTAAATTTACTCCTAAATCTTCCGCTTGCTTGAGAGCGTGCTTCCGCACAAAGTTCATCTCTTCGGGTTCCTCTGCTTCCGCTGCCATTTTCACAGCTTTATCCAAAAGGTTCATTTGATTGATAAATAAATCTCGGAATACACCGGAACAGTTAATCACGACATCAACGCGCGGACGACCTAATTCCTCCAATGGAATTAATTCCAACTTATTCACCCTACCCAAAGCATCAGGTACAGGTTTCACACCTACCATCCACATTACCTGAGCGAGAGATTCACCGTAAGTCTTGATATTGTCAGTTCCCCACAACACAACAGCGATAGTTTCTGGATATTGCCCACCATTTTCTTGCATCTGTCGCGCCAATAAACGGTCAACCACAATTTTTGCCGACTTAACCGCAGCAGCAGTAGGAATAGACTGGGGGTCGAGGGCGTGCATATTCTTACCAGTAGGCAAAACATCGGGGTTCCGAATAGGGTCGCCACCAGGTCCGGGTAAAATATATTCCCCTTCCAACGCTCGTAACAGGGAACCCAACTCATTATCAGCACAAACCTGCTCAAGGCAAAATTCCAAATATTCAAACAGAGGTTTAATAAGTTCCGCATCAACATCCGGAAAACCTGCTGTTTCCAAAGCTTCTATCCAAGGTGCTTTTTTCCTCATGTTGAAGAAATTGAGTTTGCTAACCATGGAAACTCGACCTTCAGCATCGGTTTGTTGTTTCACTAATGCAGCAACAGCAGCACGAGTCGCTTCCGTAATACTCTGAACTAACTCTACATCTGCCAAAATACCTTTATTATTGTTTTGGTAAAGTTCCTCAATATCTCGGTTGAGACTATTAGCAATTATTCGAGGTAAACCAGTTATCCCTTCCTCTTCTCTGTCTAAACTAGCAATATTTACCAAAGTAGCGATCGCCTCTTCAGCACTAGGAGGTTTACCAATAATGTGCAAACCACAAGGCAACAACCGAGACTCAATTTCCATCAGTCTGCGATAAACATCCCCAACAATTTTATCCCGTTCCTCAGCAGTCAACTCCTGAGCATCTTTTTCTGGCAGCGTCACATCCTGGTCTAAATTCACTATCCGACACTTATCCATAATAGTGTTGACAATGGGAATACCTCGTCCGCTATCCTTCAAAGTTTGATAGGAACCGATCAACTCGTTCAACTCCTGCAAACCCTTATATAAACCAGCATTTTCCGCAGGGGGAGTCAAGTAAGAAATAGTCTCAGCATAACTCCGACGTTTAGCAATAGTCGCCTCACTAGGATTATTCGCTGCATAATAATAGATATTGGGAATACTACCAATCAGATTATCAGGATAACAATCTCCAGACATTCCAATTTGCTTACCAGGCATAAATTCGAGAGAACCGTGAGTACCAAAATGCAGCACCGCATCAGCTTTCCAAATTTGTTCTAAATAAGTATAGTAAGCAGCAAAACCATGATGGGGACTAGCGGAACGAGAGAACAACAACCGCATCGGGTCGCCTTCATAACCAAATGTTGGTTGTACTCCAATAAAAACGTTGCCGAAACTCTTACCGTAGATTAATAAATTTTCGCCATCGCTATTCAGGTTTCCTGGAGGGGGTCCCCAATTTTCATGTAAACGTTCGGAATATGGTGTCAAACTTTCATATTCTGCAACTGACATCCGGTGAGCAATATTCAACTCCGGACTTTGATACCGAGCAGTCGCATCATGGATGACTTGCTTCATCAACTCTTCTGCGGAGTCTGGCAAATCTTGAATATCGTAACCGTTACCTTTGAGTGCTTTGACAACTTCATAGATAGAACCAAATACATCTAAATATGCAGCAGTACCAACATTTCCTTTATCTGGTGGGAAACTGAAAATAGTAATAGCAACTTTTTTATTCAGTTTAGGTTTACGTCTAAGAGTTGCCCACTTGAGAGCACGTTGAGCAACAGCTTCGATGCGGTCTTGGAGAGCGATCGCTTTTCCGGTCGCCCCATCCCGTCCAGACATAATAATAGGTTCGATCGCTCCGTCAAGTTCAGGAATAGCTATTTGCAAAGCTACTTGTATGGGGTGCAAACCAAGTTCGCTTTCTTCCCATTCTTCCGTAGTTTGGAAAACCAGAGGCAAAGCTACCATATATGGTCGGTTCAACCGTTTCAAAGATTCGATCGCCTTCGGATGGTCTTGTCTAGCAGGTCCCCCCACCAGTGCAAAACCTGTCAAAGAAATAACTGTATCTACTAATGGTGTGGGTTCAACTCCTTTAGCAGCAACTTCCCAGAAATAAGCATCGACTGGTTTAGAAAAATCTAACCCTCCAGCAAATACAGGCACAACTCGCGCTCCCATTGCCTCCAACTCTTGCAACATCGCAACATAGTGAGCATCATCTCCCGTAACTAAGTGAGTACGCTGCAATACTAAACCAACACAGGGAGCGAGGGGGTCTTTCAAATCTTCAGAAATGTCTTGGCGCTGGTTGTACCAGTTGAGATACTCTTTAACATCCTCAAACATTTTTGGTGCGAGGGGATGCCAGATACCCATGTCTGGATAAACTACTGGATCAACATATTGGAGAGAGCTGTTTTTCTTATCTTTAAAAACATATTTATCTGCCAACATCAGTAGGAAATTTTCCAGGTTTTCCGACGAACCCCCTAACCAATATTGGAAACTAAGCATAAAGTTTCTAGCATCCTGCGCCTTATCAATAGGCATATACTTCAACACTTTCGGCAGAGTTTGCAACAACTTCAGCATTCCATCTTGGAAAGAAGAACCAGATTTTTCCTTCCGCTTCCGCATGAACTGAGCGATCGCGCTTTTGCTCTGACCTAGTTGTGCCATTGAGAAACTTCCCATTTTATTCAGGCGCATCACTTGAGGCATGGAAGGGAATACAACAGCAGCGTCCAGCTTATCTCGGTGGGGGGTAACAGCCTCCACTACTTTTTCGGCCAGGTCTTCAATGAAAATTAGGGAAGCGATAAAGATGTTAGCTTCAGAAACTTCTTTTTTAAAGTTTTCGTAATTTTGTGGGTCTCTTAATTCCTCTATTAAATAGCCACTAATTTCAATGGCCAAATTAGGACTTTTTTCGTTGATAGAGCGCACCGCTGCTGAGAGAGAACTCTGATATTGTGCTTCTAGAACGATATATACAACTTTTAAGAGCGATCGCCCTTTCAAGTCTTCTGGGACAATGTGGCGAACGGCGGGTTTAACAGATGTGAACATTAAGTATTGCTCCTTGAGGATAATTGCTGATACTTAATGAGTATATTTACCAGAAAATGTGAAAAAAAGGTAGGGTAAGTTCTTGTTTTGATACAATTCTATAAGAATTTGGAAATTTTTCGTTACATTTATTGACAAAATGAGGAGTATATACTCTCAATCTTTGTTCATAAAAGTTAAGGCGATTTGTATACAAAATAATCTGGGATGAGGGTATAAATTATCAATTACCTGATGATGAGAAATTAGGATATGTAATTAGTTTTGCTTATGAATTTAATAAGACAGGACTTAACTAATTTTCTGACCTGCATTTTACTGAGGTAAAAAACAAACCGAGAACGGAAATCACCTCCCTACTCTTCGCTCTCCATCTGGGAGATAATCTGCAAACTCCTTTGATCAGATAACTCCCCTTGACGATTTTCGTTAAGGACTTGCTGCAAAAATATTCCATAATTCTTCATAACAGTCTGAGTATTGGGATGCTCTTCTCCTAGTTGTGAAAACAAAATAGTCAATGCTTTTAAAAATAAAGGTTCCGCTTCTGTGTATCGCCCCTGGAATTTGTAGAGACCTGCCAGGTTGTTGAGACTGGTGGCAATATCTGGATGTGCCGACCCCAGTAGTTGCTTTCTCATTTCCAAAGCTTCTGTATAGAACCCCTAAACGGATCTATTTAAAAATAGAGAAGGAGATGGGGAGATGGGGAGATGAGAGTATTTTTCTACCTGCAAGGGAAGCTACCAGGTTTGCTATTGGGCGACGCGGGGTCTCATCCG
>NZ_JAAHGK010000262.1:0-7039 GCF_010672505.1 Okeania sp. SIO2B9
TGAATCAAAACAACTCTACCTCATAGCTTCGGAAACTGCTGTATGTATTTTTTTAAGTTTATACTATGACAACTTGCTTAAGAGGGAACAAGGAATAGGGAACAGGGAACACAAAAGAATCAAAACAACTCTACCTCATAGCTTCGGAAACTGCTGTATGTATTTTTTTAAGTTTATACTATGACAACTTGCTTAATGTGTTTAACAAACTTATACAAAAGTTTCCTACTTGAGAAAGTACATATATTGATAATTTTAGGGACTAGGAAATAGAATGAATATAGACTTATCGCGTTCGAGGGCAGTTTTTTTCAATACTTTTAATTCTCTTTAAATCTCTCAATACTAATTACCGAATAATTAATAATTAATAATGTAAGCATTCAGCCATCAGCTTCAGGACTTACGCAAAATACGAAATTATACACCATCTGTAGGGGCAAACGGCCGTTTGCTATATACGGTGGTTATAGGTAAGTCCTGAGCTTTTGAAATAAATAATCAAGTAAAATAATTAAGCATTCAACTATTAGCATTCAGTTATCAGCTTTTGAAATGAAATAAATAATCAAGTAATGACCAAGGTTAGTTGAAAGGACTATTTCATTTCCTGCGGAATGCTGCGCAAACATATTTCACTTCTTGAATACTAATTCCTTCTTCCAAGATAATGACTTAATAACTCATAGCTGATAGCTGACCGCTGAATGCTTACTTAATAATTAAATAATTCGCGCCTTGAACCCTCTCCTTTTAAGGGAAAAAAAAGTGCTAGGATATTTCCTTATATTCAATTCGGTAACGGTTAAAACCCGAGGTAATTATCAATTACCCATGATCAATTATCAATTAATCAACGATCTAAAGGCAATGAATTAATAGCTAATAGCTGATAGCTGAATGCTTACATTATAGAAACTTCCAAGTAAATCTTATCAACAATAGTCAGACTACTATAAATAATCTCTCCAACTGCAAAATTATTGTTAACTCTAACTTGGATAATAGCTATATTAAATAAGGTTAGTAGACGTGCTTTAAAAAATAGAAATCACCATCTTAGCTAAACGCTCCATTCCCTCTTGAATATCCTCATCAGAAGCAGTTAAACTAATCCGAATACACTCCTGTTTATGAGGCCATTCTTCCCGTAAACCAGGGAAAAAAGAACTCCCAGGTACCACAATAACCCCCACCTCCTTCAACTTTTGATAAAGCTCCCAGTCAGTCATCGGTAAATCTTTCAACCATAACCAAGCAAAAATTGCTCCCTCAAAACGATGGAGAAACCAGGGCAAATTTTTTGGTAAAGCTTTTGATAAAGTTGATTCTAAAATTGAAAACTTATTTTTGTAAAAAGGCCGAATTACTTCAGTAGAAATTTCTGCCAAGGCCCCAGAATTAATTGCATAAGTAGCGATCGCTTGTCCATAACGAGGAGAATGAATACACATATTAGTCTGGAAAGCCTGCAAAACCTCAATTATTCGTTCGTCCCCAATGGCAATACCAATTCTTTCTCCAGGAAGTCCAGCCTTCGATAAACTCATACAATGACAGATATTGTCCCCAAATATTGGCTCCATCTCCACAAAATTTAATCCTGGATATGGAGGAGCATAAGCAGCATCCACAAATACTGGCACATCATAAACAGCGGCCCGATCTGCAATTTTCTTCACCTCATCAGCACTAATCACATTACCAGTCGGATTACAGGGGCGTGAGAAAATGACACAGCCAGTATTTTCATCAATGACCAACTGACTAAAATCTGGACAATATTTGAAGCGATGAGATTCAGCATCTATTTCCAGAGTCGGTTTATAAGCGACCACCGCATCTGGCACTAAACTCACTCCCCCATAACCTGTATAATCTGGACTCAGAGGTAGAACAATTTTTTTCAGAGTTTGGCTGCTAGTATATCCACCAAAAGCATTAGCAGCATAGAAATATATAGACTGAGAACCAGGAGTAATTAAAATATTGCGATCGCTTAAATTAAGTCCATAGCGACGGTTAAAATCATTAATAACTGCATCAATCAACGGTTGATAACCCTGAGATGAACCGTAACGCCCCACAACTTCCCCATATTCTGGACTTGCCAATAATTTTGTGGTACAATCCCGCCACAACTTTTCTACTTCTGGCAAAACCAGGGGATTTCCTGAACTAAAGTTGAGAAACTCCTGACCCTGGCCTGCTCGTAGGGTAGCAATAATATCTGCCATAATTGCCCGCACACCTGTGAGGCGGGACATAGTTGCACCAAATTCACTCAGGGCAGGATTAACCATAGCATCTAATCAAATATAAATAGATTGACAATTTTTTAATTGTAGCCAAGAGTAATTCAACCAGGCAATTTTCCTTCTTTACTCCAAAAATAAATGAATAATAGAACTATTTGGCAAGCAGATTATTATCGCCGTCCACTCAAGGATCAACAAGGCCAACAGTTATGGGAATTATTAATTTGTACTCCCACTCGTAGCTTAGAATTTACTGCTATTTGTCCCCAGTCAGAAGTTAATGCCAATTGGCTAGTGGAGCAACTACAAAAAGTGGGTCAAGGCCAGGATTTACCAAGTACAATTCAAGTATTTCGACCTCAATCTTTGGGTTTAATTGAAACTGCAGCTCAAATTTTGGGGGTAAAAGTGGAAGCGACTAGACATACTACTGCTTTAAAACAATGGTTACTAGATAGGGCGCAACAATATCAGAGGATGGAAACATATACTGGGGAATCTTACGATCCCTTAAAATTAGATTCTCCTCCACCCGTACCATTAGCTGAAAATCTTTGGGGCGATCGCTGGAGATTTGCTACATTACCTGCGGGTAATATTAAAGATATTATTGAGCGCCCAATTCCTATTGTGGCAGTACCCGAATTTCTTTTACCCTTAAATTTAGGATTGTCTTCAACACTTCCTATACCAGGGGTTGTTATAGATGGAGGTCGTCAGTCTATGAGATTAGCTCAATGGTTAGAAGCAGCGCAACCATACTTTTTAAAGTATGTTTCTGGCGATCCTGATGGGTTAATTTTAGAAGCGGGATTAGTAGATCGGTGGGTAGTTGCTACTTTTTCAGACCAAGAAGTGTCATTAGCAGCTCAAGTTTATGAAGAGAGAAAACAACATAGTCAGGGGTTGCATTTTCTGTTAGTACAACCAGATGATTCTGGGATGACTTATAGTGGATTTTGGCTTTTATATTAGACCTCTGCGGAAAAGAGGGAGTAGGGAGTAGGGAGTAGGGAGTAGGGAGTAGGGTGAAATAATTGATTTTATTTTTGATTATTGGAGATGTCTATTCTGTTCGGTTGAATAGTTATAAATAATGAAAGAGGAGTCAGCACTCAGGAGTCATATCAAATCCGGTTGTTATTATATACTTGGGAGTAGGGGAGTGGGGGAGCAGGGAAGATTAAATATTGAAGTAATTTAAAAAAGTATAAACAGATATTATATAACCAGATTCTATGTGCAACCCCACCGGATTTGATATCAGGAGGGAAGAAAAATAGGAAAGAAGAAGAGGAGAAAATTTTTTCATCACTAATTAGGGCTTGCTGATTAATTATAAAAGTATTGATATATAAAGCTTTGAGTTCTGTGAGGCTCGAATTGCAGTACACCTGTTTCAGTTGATTTGGCTCAAAAAGCTAGTATTTTAGGCGCATAGTTGAGCAGAAAAATCATTCTTACAATTGTTACTCCTACCTCCTCGCTCATTCCCATTTCTCCTGTCTCCTGTCTCCTGTCTTCTACCCCTACAAAAAAGCTTTTTTCAGCAAACCCTAATTAGACATGATATTACAGTAAAAAAAATTAATTTAACAAATCCTGTCTACCTACTCTGTAGGGACGTTGCATGCAACTTTCCTACTACTGCCTACTCCTTAATAAATAGACAGGACTTACGCAAATTAACCTTGAAAACGCCATATGTAGGGGCAAATGGTATTAGCTAGCGCCAAGCTCCGCTAACGCCCTCACTCGATTTATTGTCCGTGCGTAAGTCCTGAATAAATAGAAATAGAAAATTAAGCCTTGATGTAGGGTTAGTTTTGCTAATGCAGAGCTTCCGCTATATATGTCGCAGAACGTTAACGTTTGCGCCCTTCATGATCTTAGCGCAGTTCCTCCGCAGCAGATAGGATGCGTTGTGCGCCAGCAAAACGGTTGTCGTCAAAATGTTTGCGGAGCATGACCTAGGAAAAAGGCAAGAATAATCTCACAAAATAAAATATTTAACGCTGTCACAGTAACCCACTGAATACTAGATCTTTGAAGCGTTTCTTGAGATTTATTTTACCGAATAATTAAGGTTTAAAGCCTCTCCTTTAAAGGAGAAACAAGAAAAAATTTTCATTATTAGTCAATCCTCTTCTTTTCAAAGAGAGGTAATTATTAATTATTAATTATTAATTATTAATTGTTGAACGATCCCCTCACTCCAACAGTAAATATCTCTATTCTCCCTGCTCGTTGCTCACTTAATTTATAAGCATTCAGGTGGATATTGTATAACTACTACAGCCCAAATTTGTGCAAAAACTTAATATCCGAAATGCTGAGTATAAATCAGGTAGATTGTATGGATAGATGATGAGGAATTAGAATAAAATCATTATTAATTGACTCTATACTCTGAAGTAACATTCAAAAGGCAGAATTCAGAGGTAATTTAAAAAGTTCACTAAATTCCACTATTTGACAATACTAATTCGTCCAGCCATTAATTCTTCATAAACTTGTTTAATCTGGTTTTGTTCTGTAGTACTTAAAAGACGAGGTAAAAATAACGCCGTTCTTAAAAATTGGCGATCGCTAGCCGAAATTTTACGAGCGGCAAAAATATTACTGACAACTAATTCTAGGGAAGTTGTTCTAGCTTTAGCTTGAGATTTGTTCATTTTTCTAAAAAATCAGATAATTGTCCGATAAAAGAGAAATATTCCTAAAATACTGGCTACCTGCAGAACAGAAAATTGAAAAAATATCTGGGTAGGATAATTAGGTAGGAGTATCAAAAAAGGGCACGAGACAAAATTGATAAATTCTTATTTTCCTACAATACGATTAAAGTATAGTTTGTTTTATGAAAATTTGGTTAAGATTACCGAATAATTAATAATTAAATAATTAAATAATTCAGCTTTGTTAGCCTCCCCTTTCAAGGGGAAAAAAGCGGTCGAGGGATGGCGAGGTCTCCTCGCCATATCCAATCGACCAAGAGAATAAATTTTTTCCTTTTAGTTAATCCTCTCCCTAAAAGAGAGAGGTAATTATCCATCAATGAATCCCTTCCTGCCAGAAGATTACCTATAATGTAATTTAAATACTACAAAATTGTAACTCAGTCCCCAAGATTATTAAACCTTTACCAAATCGGGTATTTCGGTTATGCGCTCGCTAATTATTCTCTGATCCTTTAAAACTACTAAACTAAAGCACAAATGTGCTGAACTATGTTTTGAATCTGTTCCGGTGTCTGAAGTTGGTTAAATTTGAAATCATTCTCTAACTTCTGTTAGGGGAAAGGGAGTAAGCATAAATATTGAAGATTTTGAAAAAAGTAATTTTTTTTTATACATTCGGTGATTAAAAATACTTAGATATATAGTATGTCTAATGCTTATGTATTAGTCATAAATACTTACTTGACTCTGTGCCCTGTTCTCTATAGTGGCGTATTGCTAGTTATTTATCTTTAGTCTGTAATGGGTTTAATAACTCACCCCACTATCACCTGCGTAATGCCGTTGGTGGGGTGAGAGTCCCCGTAAACCGCATTATCGGTTACTTTCTTCAATCAGTATTTAAACGGATACAATCCAAAATTATTTTACCAGAAATTCGGTAGAATACCTGAGAAATTAAACATATTAGCTAATCTCAGGATGACCAAAGTAAAAATAGGAATTATTGGCGGCAGTGGTTTGTACAAAATGGAGGCACTCACAGATGTGGAGGAGATACGGGTAGATACCCCCTTCGGGTCTCCCTCTGATGCTTTTATTGTTGGTACTTTGGAAGGAACACGAGTAGCATTTCTCCCCAGACACGATCGTAATCACGCTTTATTACCATCTGAATTACCATTTCGCGCCAATATCTATGGTATGAAAAGTCTGGGTGTGGAATATTTAATCTCTGCTTCTGCAGTTGGTTCTCTCAAAGAAGAAGTTAAACCACTAGACTTAGTAGTAGTAGACCAGTTCATTGACCGGACAAAAGGTCGGATATCTACTTTTTTCGGTGAAGGAATAGCAGGACACATTACTTTTGAAAATCCTACTTGTCCTCAACTAGCAAAAATGCTGGCAGATGCTGCGGAAAGTTTGAATTTATCGGATATAAATGTGCATCGTAGTGGCACTTATTTATGTATGGAGGGACCTGCTTTTTCTACCAAAGCAGAATCAAATTTATATCGTAGTTGGGGCGCAACAGTTATTGGGATGACAAATTTACCAGAAGCGAAGTTGGCAAGGGAAGCGGAAATAGCTTATGCAACTTTAGCGCTATCTACAGATTATGATTGTTGGCATGAAGAACATGAGAGCGTGACTGTGGAGATGGTGATTAATAATTTACACAAGAATGCGGTGAATGCCCAAAAAGTTATTCAGGAAACTGTCCGGAGATTGAGTCAAAATCAGTTTGTTTCTGACTCTCATTCTGCCTTGAAAAATGCTATTTTGACTCCTTTGGATAAAGTACCTGCTACAACTAAAGAAAAGTTGGGATTATTATTGCAGAAATATATTTAATTTTGGGTAGTCCTGTATATATGGATTTTATGTAGAGAAAGGGAACAGGGAACAGAAAATATCCCTAATTTATATCATGTCCGTTTAATTGCACAAACAATCTAAGCATCTAGAGGGTTATACATGAGGTGTGTAGGCAGTTGAGTGTTAAATTCTTGACAATAGTAGAATGTATAGGTTTAGTATCTTCTAATGTAGGGGCAATTCGCGAATCGCCCCTACATTAGAAGATACTAAACCTATACA
>NZ_JAAHGK010000263.1:0-7017 GCF_010672505.1 Okeania sp. SIO2B9
GCAACCAAAATCTCATCAAATATAATATTTTTTCCACCTGCCGTAATTACTTTTTTCCCATCCACAACTTCTACTTTTTCCGCCCTAGTTTCTGACAAAATCTTAATACCTTCGGACTCAAATTGTTAAGCAAGAAGCACCCGTTTAGTATACTGACATTAGAAAGTTAGTGCTCCTGAAAAATCTCCGATCATTTTTACCTCTGGTTTTAATAAAAAAGACCATTGCTTTTCCACCTGTTCTTGAACATGATATATCAATTGGAAAATATCGTTAGCTGTAGCTCCCCCACAATTAAGAATAAAGTTTGCATGACGGTGAGCTACCTGGGCCATTCCTATTTGATAACCCTTAAGCCCAGTTTGTTCAATTAACCAACCAGCAGCTTGTGGCCTTGGATTGCGAAAAACACTACCACAACTAGGTAAATGATAAGGTTGGCTAGTCTTTCGCTTGTTAAAATTTTCAGAAGTTATAGCAGTCACCGAAGCAGGATTTTCCCCTGGTTGTAACTGAAAAGTAGCTTGAGCAACCAAAATAGACTTACCTTGTAGGCTAGAATGACGATAGCTGTATTCTAAATCTTGAGGAGACAGAATTTCTATCCGACCATCAGGCAACATAACATGGGCATTAACTAATATATCAGCTATACACTTACCTTGTGCCCCAGCATTCATTACCACAGCACCACCAACAGTACCAGGGATACCAACAACCCACTCCAAACCTTGCCAACCCATTCTAGCTGCCTTCCAAGCAATACGTGGTAATGATTCACCAGCACCTACGGTTAGAAGACCTGTTTCCTGTTCAAAGTTAATGTGACGGAGGTTGCGACTACTAATCACCAACCCCGATAAACCACGATCGCTCACTAACATATTGGAACCTGCTCCTAGCAAAGTAATTGGTAGTCCTTCAGAGTGAGCAAACTGAAAACTTGCTTGTAATTGATCTAATTTTTTTGGTGTGACATACCATTCAGCAGGTCCTCCAACTCGGTAAGAAGTCAGAGGAGCTAAAGGAACATTAGACCTAATTACACAATCTGTTCCCAGTAGTGGAATAGGTTTATATTGTGGCTTTTGAGCTGAACTAGCTATGTTATAAGGGAGAGTCATTGTCATAACTAATACTTGAATTATCGTAATTTTAAAGATATTGTTTAAGAGTTAGCTAACTCAACTGAATGTTCCTCTATATAAGCTGTTTCAATAGATACAACCTGATAGTGAGGTTTTTGATAATATGCCATAACCTCTGGAATAATTTTATTGAGGTTGCCAGCACCGAGAAATATTGCCAAATCTCCTGGTCTTAAGACTTCATTTAAAAATTTACTTACTAATTCTAAAGATGGTTGATAGTAAACCTGTTGATGATCTTCAGAAATTGCTTCAGCTACTTGTTGGCCACTAATTTTACCCAATGGTGATTCCCCTGCACTGTAGATATCAGTAACAATCACCATATCAGCATCATTAAATGACTTCGCAAACTCTGAAATAAAAGCTTGAGTACGACTATAACGATGAGGTTGGAATATAGCAACAACTCTTTGGATCGGCAATGAGTTATTTTGTTTTGTCAAAGATAAACTGGTTTTAGATATGTGAGATTTTGTAGTCACTTTTTGACTGTTTTTTCGTAAGCGAGCTGCGGCTAAAGTTGCACTAACTTCACTAGGATGGTGAGCATAGTCATCAATGAATACAATACCATTGCACTCTCCGCGATGTTCAAATCGACGATGAGCGCCTTCAAATTTAGCGATCGCCATAGCAATAGCAGGAAATTCTAAACCTAGTAACCTGCCTACTGCTACAGCAGCTAAAGCATTACTTAAGTTATGTTTACCCAATAACCCCAACTGTAACTCTCCCAGAATTTGGCCCCGCTCCCAAACACGAGCTAAGGTAACATGAGATTGATAATCTACACAATCGACTGTATAATCTGCATTACTATCTGAGTCAAGGCTATAGCTAATAGTTGGCTGGAGGAAGTTTTTCACTGTAGAACAGTCTATACAACCTACCAAAGTTTGACAATTTTCTTTAAATACTTTAAAAGTCTCAACCACCTGATCTAAACTTTCATAATGATCTGGATGGTCTAATTCGATATTTGTTACTACACCAATGTGTGCAGATAATTTAATCAGAGAGCCATCTGATTCATCTGCTTCTGCGACTAGATAAGGACTGTTACCTAAACGAGCATTACCTTCCCAAGCATCTACTTCTCCACCAATAACAATAGTGGGGTCTAAACCAGTTTCTAGAAGCATAAATCCGATGAGACTGCTAGTTGTAGTTTTGCCATGAGTTCCTGCTACAGCTATGCTTTGATATTCTTGAATTAGAGCTGCTAATAGATCCGAGCGATGTAAAATGGGACATCCTAATGCAATTGCGGCTTTATACTCAGAGTTAGTTTGATTAATTGCTGTTGAACAAATTACTTGTGGAAGTTGAGAAATTTCTTGGTTATCCTCCATCCTACTATTGTGTTTTTCCGTCATTAATCCTTCTGTACTTAGACAGAGGTCGATAGGGGATAAATTTAAGTTTGAGTCGTTTGACGGAGATACATTTTTCTCAAGAGAAA
Organism: Okeania sp. SIO2B9; assembly: GCF_010672505.1. NCBI lineage: Bacteria > Bacillati > Cyanobacteriota > Cyanophyceae > Oscillatoriales > Microcoleaceae > Okeania > Okeania sp. SIO2B9. The sequence continues at coordinate 2,614 of NZ_JAAHGK010000263.1, forward strand.
TTTGTTGAAATAGTTCTAAATTTTTAGCATCTTGATCCCAAAATATATGGGTTCCTATTGCTTGCAAACGCTTTGTTATATGGCTTGATTTTAGATCCGATCCATAAGTTGGTAAATTGCGTTTGGCTAAAATGTAAGCCAAAGCTGACATTCCGATGCCTCCAATACCAATAAAATGAAACGGCCTACCACTGAAATCTACATATATAGACATTAATTACTCCTTATACACCACACTGTGCCCATAACACGCGATATCATACCAGGATTTTTTTTTTTTAGATAGAGTCTAGCAGTAATTTACCAAAAATACTGGTTAGTTTAGTTAATCAGCTCTATTACTTGCAATGAGTTTGTTTTCTATCAAATCTTTACCCACTGGCCAGTCTTTTTCCGGATATACCTCGAAAAATTAATCAAGGATAAATTATCAGGATTTTTTACAAAAGAATAAGTATTTATAGAACCTAACTAGACAAAATCAATTATGAATTATCATTCACAGTTTAGATTGCTATTCAAGCATTAGTTGTTAGTCAGTAACTTGTTGTCCAATAACTAATGGGTTGCTAATTCTGACTTACTTAAATTGAGCAAACAAAATTTGTTATGAATAACTTACTATAAAACTATTTAACAAAAGTTTTTTATTCGCTTCTATATCTTCTTACTACTTAAACTGTCCCAGGATTGATTAGTGGAGCAGAAAAATTTTTCTACTTCAATGTAGACTTTTGACTTTTATAATTTTGACTTTTGACAAAAAATCCTCACAAGTTCTATACCCCATCCACATAGGTTCCTTTATACAACAAGCTGTGAACAAAAACTTAAATTTAATGCCATAGCTAACTCGATTAATGGCAGGGATCGTAATTAACCTACAAAAAAATTACCAAATTACCATTTTGCTGTATGATAATGGTCAAGATTAATTTTCTTTTAAGCTCTCCTTATCTAAAATTCATATCACTTCTGAAAAAGTTAGGGATCTGAGATGAAGGTAAGGTAGAGTTTAAGCCTGAAATCAATATCTGGAACTACCAAAAAGCACCCAGTGGGGCAGCACGGGGCTTGGCTCAATTAAATAGAAGTCAGCAGTCAGCAGTCAGCAGTCAGCAGTCAGCATTAGGAGTTTTTTTTATGCCCTAGTCGAGGATTTCAACCCCGACTCAACCATCCGGCGCATTATTTGCCGGAGTATAAACCCAAGGTCAAAAAGCTGATAGCTGTTTGCGGAGCATTCCGGTACGGAAAATGCTGAAGCGCTGATAGCTAGTTAACACTGAAACTGGATTAATTCAGTATTTAAAACTGTCAAAAACTTTAATTATACATGATTATTGCTGTTGTTAGGAGGTAAAAAGTGATTAGAGTTGCTATAAATGGTTTTGGACGGATTGGACGAAATTTTTTACGTTGCTGGCTCACTCGTACAGATAGCCAACTTGATGTTATTGCTATCAATGATACTTCCGACCCCAAAACCAATGCTCATCTACTAAAGTACGATTCAATGTTGGGCACATTAAAGGGTGTGGATATTAGTACGGATGAAAATTCCATCACAGTTAATGGTAAAACAATTAAGTGTGTATCTGACCGTAATCCTTTAAATTTACCATGGGCAGACTGGAATATCGATCTAATTATAGAGGCTACAGGTGTATTTGTGACTGAGGAAGGAGCCTCAAAGCATTTACAAGCTGGAGCAAAAAAGGTTTTAATTACTGCTCCTGGTAAGGGTGGAAAAGTTGGTACTTTCGTGGTAGGTGTTAACCATCAAGATTATGAGCATGATGATTATGATATTGTCAGCAATGCTAGTTGTACAACCAACTGTCTAGCTCCAGTGGTCAAAGTGATAAATGACAATTTTGGCATTATTAAAGGTACAATGACCACAACTCATAGTTACACTGGCGACCAACGTATTTTGGATGCTAGTCACAGAGATGTACGGCGGGCTAGAGCAGCGGCTGTAAATATTGTGCCAACTTCTACAGGTGCAGCTAAAGCAGTGGCTCTGGTAATTCCAGAAATGAAAGGTAAGTTAAATGGTATTGCTATGCGGGTACCTACTCCTAACGTTTCTGTAGTAGACCTTGTAGCTCAAGTTGAGAAAAATACTTTTACTGAACAAGTTAACGAAGTTATACAAGAAGCTGCTAATGGACCAATGAAGGGTATCATTGAATACTGCGATTTGCCTTTGGTTTCTTGTGATTTTCGTGGTCATGATTCATCTTCTATTGTAGATGCTAGTCTGACAATGGTTATGGATGGCGATATGGTGAAAGTTATTGCTTGGTATGATAATGAATGGGGTTATAGTCAGCGTGTTGTAGACTTGGCTGAAGTTGTCGCACAGAAGTGGCCTGCTTAGTGTGTCTGAGTTTTCACTCTCTGGCAATTGAATTAAAAACCCAAGATAAATAATTTTTTCAAAAATGTTGAAATGCTTGGCTAAGTGTAAGTTGCTCGTTTGGGTAAATTCCTTGGCTATCTATTAATAAGATGTCGGTGTCGTCTGTGGTTGTACCTACTATGGCTGCACCGACTCCAATTTTTTTGACTAATTCTTGGCCACAAATTGGAGGTAAGCATAATACTAGCTCGAAATCTTCTCCTCCATAGAGTGCCCACTTTAATGCTTGTTCGGGTGAGACAAGTTTAGTTAAAGAAGAAGGAATGGGAATTTGATTGCGATCGATCTTAGCTCCGACCTGAGATGCTTGACACATCTGAACGATCGCATCTGCTAGCCCATCACTACTGTCCATTCCTCCTACTAAGACCGAGTTTTGGTTCTTCTCTACACTATTAGAACTATTTAAAGATAAGCAATTCCATAAATTTGTTAAAAGATCGAGCCTTGGTCGAGGACGTTGATGATCTAAAATTAGGGAAGAACGTTCTGCTTCTGTGAGAAATTCACCTAGTTCTGGATGCAGTAATAATTCTAACCCTGCTTTTGATGCTCCATGTACTCCAGTAACAACGATCGCATTTTGGGGTTGGCAATTTGAACGAAGAATAGTCTGTGAAGGTTCAATTTGTCCGAAAGCAGTAATTGAGATAGTACGGATAGGCGATCGCACAATATCTCCACCGACTATAGGAGTATTATATGGTTGTAGACATTCAGAAATTCCTTGGTAAAGTTTTTCAACCCAAGTAACGGGAGTATCGCCAGTGAGACCGAGTGCGATCGTAATACCAATAGGGAATGCACCCATTGCTGCGAGGTCGGATAAGTTGGCAGCAGCGCTACGCCAACCGACATCTTCAGGGGAAGTGGTGCGATCGCTAAAATGTACTCCATCAACGAGTGTATCTGTTGTAACTACTAATGATTTGTGGGGTTGAATTGGCACAATAGCAGCATCATCCCCAACAACTTCTGTGGGGCAAAAACGGTGTAATACCTTTAAAAGTCCTTGTTCACTAATATCTTTAACTGTGGTCATGACAATCTATACTATACTGCAGTTATATTTAGAATTCAAACCTACATATCTAATTACTTTTGAAAGTCTAAAATTTCTCAATTATTTGTTTTTATATCATGCTTGGATAATTACTGATCGAAAAATACTTTGTTTTTAGCTATAGGAGAATATGTATTCAGTAATTATCTGCAAACTTACTCTTTAAATCATCAGTATCATCAGTATCTGTAGTTAATTTACAAGTTTTACCTAAATCAAGGTTGTCAAGAATAAAGAGAGGATCTAAGTCTATTTCTCCAGAATTGAGAAATAGTAAAATAAAGTGTATTAAATCTATAGTTATTTATCTAAATTTCTAGAAACTAAAAGTTAGATTAAACAATAAGTTTTGCTCCCTCTATCTGAAAATAGATTTCAGATAGCAATTTTGAATTATTAGCTTCTATTGCCTTTTCCCAGAATATTTTGTAAGTAACATAAAAAGGCTTTATATCAGCTACTTATATACTTTCAATCATGTGCATAATTTTGATAGTAATTATACACTATATTCTTCAAAAAATATAATCATTCAAAAGTTTTTTTTCTCGATGAAAAATCAATATTACTTTGACATATTTGTGCTTTTTTTGTTAGAATATGAATTATTAAGGAGATTGATTAGTTTGAAAAATAGCTGAATTTAAACTGATTTTTGTAACTCACTAAAAAGAATGATTGATAAAAATTAAAAAACAACATTAATTTTTGTGTCAAAAAATCAAGATAAATCAATAAAAAGAATGACTATTGACAAAAAACAAAGATAAATATTAGCAAAAAAACAGTGTTGTAAGTTACATTTTTTTTAGTATAAATAATAAATGATAGTTTATAGTACAAACTAAAAGATGACTTCTTAATATTACTTTAATAAGTTTCCCGATCTAATGAAACCTAGAATAATAGTCTG
>NZ_JAAHGK010000264.1:0-6964 GCF_010672505.1 Okeania sp. SIO2B9
TAAATATAGCGCTGTGCGCAGGCAACAGGCAACAGGCAACAGCTCATCTGGGGGAATAAATTGCCGATAATATAAGATTTTTAGCTATTTGGCCACTCCTGCAATTTGTAAATATACCAGCGCTCATTGCTATAATACTTGGCGTCAAAGAATTTCTCGGTTGGTCAGAAAGAGTTTATCCTTTTCTAAAAAGCTATAAAACCATTTAGGAGTTATTTGGTATTTCATTGATAATTATAATGAAGCGTTGGCGGATCCTAGCGGCAGCTATATCGCCTGACCACCATTTGATCACTACATATACAGGACTACCAAAACTTTCTCTGATACTACTCTTTCTTCTTATTTCTTCTCTCCTGACTCGGTTCTCCTGACTCCCCCTCCTGGGAGGGGTTAGGGATGGGTTGACTCCTAAAGAATAGACATCTGGTAAAAATCCAAAATAAAATCAATTCTCACACTAGATATATCAATTCTTTCTCCCTACTGCCTACAGCAAAGCTGCCTACTCCCTCTTTTCTGGAGATATCTAATTAAGATTAATACCATACACGATTTTCAGCAACGCCATTATTTTAAAGTAATCACAGTTTTCACCACACCCGCACGTTGCCCCCACGCCGTAATTTCAATTTCACAACCAGCAAAACCTTTAACTACCCACTCAACATGACAACGATAATCATTACCTCGAGCAGAATTAGCAAACGCTTTATTCGATCGCCCCTCTAAATGACCTATTTCCTGTAACTGCTTCCCACTAAGCAACATTACACTTTCAGGCAAAGTCAACATAACCTCTATAGGTCGAACACTTTTTCCTTCCCTAGCTTTTTCACTGGTATAAGTAGGCAAAAATCCCTGATTTTCCAACTGCACCACTACCAAATAAATATCACCACCCTGATGCTCAACTACCATCTGACTCACTGCCAAACGAGGTGACATCAAAGCATGAGAAATAGCAAACTGACAATGTTGCTCACACAACTTTGGTAAATATTCCACAGGAGCATTTTGCCAAACCTTCTTATGATTCCATCCACCAATTTCTAAAGTACCCAGTTGCGGATGTTCAAACGGTTGCCAGTCAATAAAACCCTTCCCACCCAATTTTTCATCATTCCACTGCATCAATTTCAGATCGTCTGAAACAGGATGGTGTCGTAACCACTTAACATAATCTTCCTTCTTAACTCCCGCTGCGGTAGGTGCATCCCAAAGTTCTATAATAAAACCAAACCAACCAAAGCGCTCATAACAATAATCATCCATTGCACCATAAGTCTTCCGATTAGCAGGATAGCAAAAGTTATGATAAACCGAAACACATTCATAACCAGTAATTTCAGTACCCTTTTCCCCAATCAACTTGTAAATTTCCAAATCCTCCACAGGCAAACGGTCGTCTGGGTAAATGCTATAAGGACGTAAAATTACCGCAGAAAAGGTATGATAACTAATAAAACCATTAATATTAGAATGCTTCCGCCAAAATTCTGCTACAGCACGAGTTTCCGGTTCAGAAAAAGGAAAATCTCCAGCACCTTTTTGTTTTCCCTCCGGTTGCCACTTATAAGGATAGTTGCGATTAAAATCCATTCCTTCCAGTGCAGGAGCAATTTTAATATCATAACCATTATAGTTTTTGATAATTCCCTCTGGCAGAATAGTGTAGTAAGTGCCTCCAAATTCATCGGGTTCGCGACGCACCATTATTCTAGAGTCTTCTGGCGAAATTTTCCACGCTCCACAATCATCTTTGAGTCGCATCTGCAAAATTAACCCATCCCCATTTACATCTTCCCAGTGAAGTCCGTCGCGTTCTTCAGGATATGGATAATGACGAATACTCGATCGCAATCTTTGGGGAGTTGTTAAATATTGTTCTGCTCCATCAACAGCAATACGAGGTAATACATAAACTGTGTAGTTATCTAATAAACGAGTAATTTGAGGTTCCCTAGCATAATTATTTAGTAGATGATAAATAATATATAGAGCAACAGCAGAACCTGTAACTTCTCCAGCATGAATATTAGCATCAATCCAATATCCAGGTTTTTCTTTTGCTTTTCCTGTATTTTGATTAGTAACAGTAGCTAAGAAAATATCTAATCCACCATAGCTTTTACCAATAACTTCTAACTTAATCAAATGGGGATTACTTTCACTCATTTGATACAAAAAATTCACCACTTCTTGATATGTATAGTAGTGGCTAAAATCAAACCCTGATTCTGTCATTTTAAATTATTAAGTCTCTATATATGTAATTAAATTAGAATTAGTATTTGTTAGAATTATCCAGCCAAACTGGAGACTAACATTATCAGTTTTAACCATAATTATTAAACTCTTTGTGACTATTAGAAATGTCCAATAATAAAAAATAAAATCAATTATCTCACATAAATTATCAATTATTTTCCCTTACCGAAAAATTCAGGTATCAAGCCTCTCCATTCATGGAGAAAAAGCGGTCGTTTGTGGAGCATTCCGTAGGATGGGATGGCGATCTTCGGAGCGGGTCTGCAAGAACGGGTCTCCTCGCCATATCCAATCGACCAAGAGAAGAAAAAAAATCCTTTTATTCAATCTTCTTATTTATAAGAAGAGGTAATTCTAAACTCTTAATTCTAAATTCTAAATTCTAAATTCTTGAATCCCTACTCCCTCTTTTGTGAAGATCTCTATTTGTAATTAGGGCTTGCTGATTAAATATAAAAGCATTGACTGATATTGGTTTTAGGCTTTTTATGTCTTGAAAAAGTATGAGCTTTTCGGTAGCTTAAGTTAAAAAAGTGAGGATTTTCACCGAAGCAAAAGCCGAAAAACCACTCTGACAATTGTTACTCCTACCTCCTCGCTCATTCCCATTTTTCCTGTCTCCTGTCTCCTGTCTCCTGTCTCCTGTCTCCTGTCTCCTGTCTCCTACCCCAGCAAAAAGACTTTCCATAAGCAAACCCTAATTATGTTCCCACTTCCACATACTACTAGAAATCAAATTTGTCAAAATGTGCGCAATAATTGGTATTAATAAATTATCTGTTGCTAAAGCACTATATCCCAACACCATTCCAACTATTATTGCCCAAATCATATAAGGCCATTGTTGCTTACCACTCAAATGTAAAACACCAAAGAAAATACTTGAAGCAACTAATGCCACTGTATCCAATCCCAAGGCAGACAAAATTACACCTCGAAATAACAATTCTTCACTCAATCCTGGTAGTAACCCCAACCAGATTAAATCGGGCCATAACAAAGGAGTCACAACTAATTTAAGATATTGATCTGCACTACGACGGTAGGTAGGCCAAATGCGATAAACTAAGGAACTGGCGATAGTAATACCTAAAGCGATCGCTACTCCCCACAATAATGCTCTTGGATTCCAACTCACAGGTAATAAATTAACACCAAGTAGCAAGCAGGTTTTAGAGATTGCCAGTAATACCAATGCTGTTACCCCCATTGCCACCAATACTTGAGTACGAGTTAGAGGCTCGATTTCTGGATTTTCAGGAATTTGCTCTGTCACTTGTCCGCCATCAAATTAAGTTTGGATTTTATATTTAACTATTGTACAGGATGGTATAGCAGAAGAAAGAAGGAAGAAGAAAGAAGGAAGAAGGAAAAACCTTGCCTTGTCTGAGTTTGACCGCACTTTTTAAGATAGTGAGGTACAGTTCAATATTAATCTCTATCCCCTCTTTCCTACTCCCTCTCTTGGTGCGCGTTCCCTCACAGGAGTCAGCATTCCCTTGCGTTTGTTGCCGACGCGGGGTCGCACCACTACTCCCAAGATGTACCTCATCCACTAGAAAACTGCTGTCAGCTTTTTATCCCACATTCCGCACTTCATTTTGCAACATTAAAAGTAGTATAAAAAAACCGTGGCTTGGTAGGTATTTAGAGCTTGCTGATTAAATCTAAAAGCATTGACATATAAAGACAAGTGCCTTTTTGGGGTCGAATTGCAGTGCAAATTTTTCAGCTGTTCATGCTCATGCATGGCTCGTATTTTAGGCTCATAGTTGGACAGAAAAATCCCAAATTGACAATTGTTACTCCTACCTCCTCGCTCATTCCCATTTCTCCTGTCTTCCCCTACACAGGAGGGGTTAGGGGTGAGTTGCCTCCTACCCCTACTAAAAGACTTTTTCAGCAAACCCTATTTATACTATGCAAATCATCTCAATTACTTTTTTCGTTGATCAAATTCCGAGTAAACAATTAAGCATAAATACTTGCTTGATTATGTACTCAATCACGATAGCTATGATTTTCTCCTAAATTCTGACTCCTGTCTTCCCCTACACAGGAGGGGTTAGGGGTGGGTTGTCTCCTGACTCCTTCTTCTATTATAATACATTTTGTGGTGCGGAATGTGGGTTTATATGTCCTAACCTTTGCTTCGACTACTGTACTACTGAATTTTAGCAATTGGTAATATTTCTGGCCTTAAAGCTTCTGGATTAATGCCAGACCGATGAGCAACCAATACCCCCAACGCCTCCAAATATGAATTAACCTCTAATGCTTTTATCCCCAAACTTTCTGGTGAAGCTTGCATTTGAGTTTGATTTTCTCTAACAGCAATAATTTGCGCTGGAGTTTGACTGAAACTCATTACTGCACTACCACCACAAGCAGTAGCAGGTACAACTACAGCATCTACTTGTTTTGCCAAAATAGTATTAGGGAGTAGGGGACTATCTTTTGTATTTACTAATTGTGGCGCTCGACTCAACCCCACTAATACACAAGGTAAAAATGTGTAACCAATTTCTTCCGCAGCAGACTGAGGCGATAAGTTAGGGTCTAAAGGTAGAGGTAATAAAGCAGGAGCATGAGCACAGGGAACCTGAAAAGTTTTGACAATCAGATGACTAATAACTGCTTCTGCACCAGCTAAAGGGTCAACTCCTTGTCCATGGCGATATAATTGTAATCCTGTACTACCTTCATCATCGGGAAATCTGGCAACAACAGCGATCGCTTCTGCTTTAGCTTTGTGAATTAGAGTTTCTGCTGCTCGTAGCAAACTATCTGAATTAGCTATTGTGCCCCAGGATGCTCCAGAATCAGATTTTTGTAATTGTACTTCTAGTGGAGCATCTGTAATTATATAATCTGTGAGATTTAGCCCTAAAGTTGCTCTAGTCGCATCCGCGGCTTGTAAATGGCGCAGTTGCAATTCTGGTTCAATGCCTTGGTCAAGGATTAAACCGACTCGGTTTTGATGTACAGGTTTTAATCCATACCATCCCTGAGCAAATTTGTCAAGGGCATAGCCTTCTACATAGAGAGCATTAGATAATGGCCAATAGAGTTGTGCCCCATTCAGAACATTGGGGTGAGTAATTAGGAGGTCGCAAGTTTGCGCGATCGCTCGTGCCACTGGTAAAGCATCACCAGCATAACCACCAATAGATGCACCGATACCAGTGGGAATAATTAAGACTACTGTATAAGGTTTTAAGTCGAAGGTCAAAAGTCAAAAAGTAAGTTCAAAAGTTTTAACAAGTTTTTGATTCAATAATTTCAGCAGGAAAGCTAATTTTTAAACTCTATTAAAAATAATTTTAGGTTAGGTATTATCTTAGATAAACCCAACCCTACACTCAACAATTATCAATCAAAAAGCATGAATAACTAATTAAGCATTAGTGCTTAAACTTTCTGATTCAATTACAACAGCTTCTACATGAGCTGTTTGTTTTTCTGTATCTATCTTTGTTACTGCCCAACGTAGAGGTTCGCCACGCCTTTCTAACTCTTTTTCAATTTCTTGATTGAGTTTATTTGGTGATTCTTGCAGGTCAATTTCAGCATTAATAAAATGAGTAGTCATTTCAGTTATCAGTTATCTGTACAATTTTAAGTTAATTAGTTTACGAAATAAACTTTATTTACCGAATAATTAAGCTTTAAAGCCTCTCCTTTAAAGGATAAAAAAGCGGTCGTTTCGACCAAGAGAAGAAAAATTTTTCCTTTTACCTTTTCTTTTCTAGGAGAGGTAATTATTAATTATTAATTATTAATTTTCAAGTCTTCCTTTTCATTCATTTTGAAGCTATTTATGAAGAACCAAATTGGCGATCGTAAACCTCATCTTCCTTTCCAGTTTCTATCTTTAAATTAGACCGAGGATAGGCAACACATAATAAGACATAACCCTCTGCTTGGAGTTCTGGACCAACTCCCATACCATCAGCTTGATCTACAGTACCCTCTCCAATAATTTTTGCTGCACAGGTTGTACAAACCCCTGCGTTGCAAGAATTAGGCAAACCTAGTTCAGCTTCCTCAGCAACCTCTAATATTTTTTTATCATCTGGCACCTGAATAGTGTGAGTTTGTCCCTGGTGTTGAATTTCAACAGTATAAGTCTTTGACATATTGTAATTTGTAGATTTAATTCCAGAGAGGAATTTAGGCTCCTTGATTTTATGAAATCCTATGTATATTAGCCCTTTTAGAGATTGAGGGCAACGCTAATTCTCCGAATAGTTACAAAATTTTACAATCCGAATAGTTACAAAATTTTTCAATATTCAAAAATCATTTATCTGAGATAAAAATAATTTTTCTCTTTTAATTATTTTTTATTCAAATGACATTTTTATTAACAGCAGGTATTACTAATTCAAGAAAATCTAAAAGTAATTTTATCTAGAAAATAAATTTCAAAATCCTCTTTGATTTATTATGATTTTTTATTTTTTAGCTTTACTTCAAGACAAATTTAAATAGCCATGCTAGAAATATACAACAGTGGAAAGAAAGGGTGCTGACATATCAAAAGCTTAAAACTTATACCAATTTCTTGAAGAAGGAGACAGGAGACAGGAGACAGGAGACAGGAGGAAAATTACATGGGGATTCTAACCCCAAGTAATTTTGAACACCGTGTAGACGGTGGGGTATTAAACCCACAAAGAAAATGATAAAA
>NZ_JAAHGK010000265.1:0-6944 GCF_010672505.1 Okeania sp. SIO2B9
CACGACGCGCGTCCGAGCAGATACTGGTTGTAGATGATAATCAAGTCAACCGAGAGCTTTTAGTACGACGACTTAAACGAGAAAGGCATTTAGTCACTGCTGCGATTAATGGGTTTCAAGCTCTAGAAATAATACAGTCCCAACCGTTTGACTTGGTACTACTAGATATTATGATGCCACAAATGAACGGTTATGAAGTCCTCGAAACTCTTAAGTCTGACCCTAAACTACGGCATATCCCAGTAATTATGATTTCAGCAGTGGACGATATTGATAGTATAGTCCGTTGTATCGAATTGGGAGCAGAAGATTATTTGTCCAAGCCTTTTAACCCTACACTGCTAAAGGCGAGAATTAATGCTTGTTTAGAGAAGAAAACATTTCGGGACCAGGAACGGGCCTATTTAAAGGAATTGGCTGAGGAAAAACAAAAGTCAGAAAGGTTGCTATTAAATATTTTACCTGAAGCAATTGCCCAACGCTTAAAGCAGGGAGAGGAAACTATCGCCGATAGCTTTAATGAAGTAACAGTTTTATTTGCAGATTTGGTAGGGTTTACCAAAATATCGGCCAACTTATCTCCCGCCGAACTGGTAGAGTTACTCAATAGTATTTTTTCTGCTTTTGATGAATTGGCGGACAAGTATGGACTAGAGAAAATCAAAACTATTGGTGATGCCTACATGATAGTGGGTGGACTACCAGTTCCAAAAGAGGACCATGCAGAGGCGATCGCAGATATGGCCCTTGAAATGTTAACCAAAATCCAGGAGATTTCTACAAAAGAAGGTAAGTCTTTGCAAGTTCGTATTGGTATTAATACAGGAGCAGTAGAAGCAGGAGTTATTGGGACAAAAAAAATTGCCTATGACCTTTGGGGCGATACAGTAAATACAGCCCACCGGATGGAGTCTCACGGTATACCTGGTGTGATTCAAGTTGCCCAGGCCACTTATGATTGTTTAGCTGACAAATACAGATTTAAGGAACGAGGAGTAATTGATATTAAGGGTAAGGGTAATATGAGGACTTATATACTTCTGGGTAGAAAGGAGTGAAATAGTTCAACAATATTTTCTTGAGATGGGAAGATGGGGAGATGGGGAGATGGGGAGATGGGGTGATGGATAGTAGTAAAAACATAAATAATTAACACACTACTAGTGCAGGATGGCGGAAATAACTGACCAGTTACAAAATCCTAAAACAATTACAAATAAATACTTTTGAGTTTTAACTTTTGACTGTCAGATATGCGTCTTACATTCTGAGGTTTCCTCAGAATTACGCACTCGCTTTTAACTTCCGCGTAGTGGCACTAGCTAATAATTATTCAAAAGTTTATTCAAGCTATATTAATTATTTAATAATTGAAGTTTAATCTAGAGTGTAGCATTAATGCATGATAATTGTTATGCATTGGCAATTAATGTTGACAGTAGTTTGTGACTTTTAGGTATACCATTCGAAGGAAAGGTTAGGACAGATCGACAACTTAAAACTCAGACAACGTAGGATTTTTACTTCTTCCTTATTTTTTCTTCCTTCTTCCTTCTGCTATAACAGGAAACAGAAATTAAAATTAAGCTTTACTTTCTGACTATTTAAGAAATACTATAGCAATCCTAAATAGGTCGTGACAAATCAAAAAGTAAATAAAAAAACTGAAACTCTTACCTGTTCCCAGTTAAGTATTCCCAGTTAAGTGTTCCCAGTTAAGTGTTCCCTAAAAAGCAGTAAGATTTTTGACACGAATAAAATAGGATTGCTATATCAAAAATTGAGCAGCTTACTAATTAGCGACTAATTACTATAAAATATAATTGTCAACCAAAAAATAAACTAGAAAAAATGTTATCAACTACAGAAATACTGATTGGTGCTAAATGGTTTGGTATTGCTACTATTGGATTTTTTATTCTGACAATTATTGGCTTTATTTCCAAATGGGGATTTAGATTTAGATTAGTCGGAGTAACAGGTTTTATGGGGGTGTTAACTGCTGGTTTATTTGGTTTAAGTTTAGGATTATTTACTCGTGTAGAAATTCCGGGAGCAGTTCCATATTCATTGGTTTATGATAATGGCGCAACTCAAACGGTAATAGCTGTTCCTAATACTATTACAGAGTCAGAATTAACAGCAACAATAAAGCAAGCTGCTGGAGATTTATTTTCTCCTGGTCGCCTGGGTGGAAGTGGTCAATTAACTATTAGAATTAGAACAATTATTCATCCTGAAGCGGGAGTTTCAGAACCGCTTTATTTAGGGGAAGTAAAACGTTCTCTTTCTCAACGGGAAGATGAAAATCTAGATATTAAAATATTTCCAGAAATTTTGGCAAAGTTGGAAAGTTATGGCGCTACGCGCAGGCAATAGGCAACAGCGGTGCGACCCCGCGACGACGCCAGTCGCACCTGGTAGCGCACCAAGAGAGGCAACAGGCAACAGGGGGAATAAAAAGCTTATCATATAATACTTTTAGCTATTGGACACCTCCTGCAATTTGTAAATATGCCAGCGCACATTGCTATATCAGAGTCAAAATTTGGAAAGTGAGAGTTAAAAGGTAGGGGAGTGTGGGGAGAAGTAAAAACATTAATAATTAACACACTACTAACTAATAATTATTAAAAAGGTTATTCAACCACAGTTGTCAATCAATGTTGGGGAAAATGCTGTCTAAAACTTAACAGTCTAAGGAAAGGTTAGGACAGATAGACAGCTTAAAACTCAGATAACGTAATACCCTTTCAAGGAAGTTAACGGAAGTTATAAGTCAAAAGTCAAAAGTAAGATTTGATCAGCTCAAAACTTTAATTATGCAGTAATTTCATAAAATTATTTAACATTTAAAGTTTGAAACTATTTGTGAAATATTTAAAGTGAATTTGATATAAGATTTTTCCCTCTTCCCTCTTCCCTCTTCCCTCTTCCCTCTTCTTTCTTCCTTCTTCCCTCTTCCCTCTTCCTTCTTCTTTCTGCTAATTTAAGGAGATTTTTAACAGATGGTAAAACAGGGAGATTTATTAAAAAGATTATTCAATGCTTTTAAGCCTTTTGAACCTTTGAAACCTGGTAGTCCTGTATATGTTGATTGTCGGGAAGTTCGTGGGGATGGAGATGTTATTATAGACTTAGCTGAAAATATTAAATTATCTGATAATAATACCTATCAACTTTATGCCGGACATCGAGGTGCAGGTAAATCAACGGAACTTTTACGATTGAAAGAACACCTGGAAAATAACGGATATTTTATTGTTTATTTCGCTGCTGATGAACAGGATATTAATCCAGAAGATACAGAATATGCTGATATTTTGTTGGCTTGTACAAGACACTTATTAGAACATTTGAAACAGGCTAATCCTCAGCCTTTACTTGATTGGTTAAAAGGGCGGTGGGGAGATTTAAAAGATTTAGCAAATACGGAAATATCTTTGGAAAGTTTGGCAGTTCAATCACAAATTAGTCAGTACGCTAAACTTACAGCAAATATTAGAGCGGAACCAACATTAAGGAGAAAAATTAGAGACAAAATTAATCCTTATACTGAAAGTTTAATTGAGGCTCTGAATAGTTTTATTCGTGATGGTAAAAAGAAACTTGGTTCTGGTTCGGAGCTGGTAATAATTGCTGATAGTTTAGACCGAATTGTACCAATTGTTCAGCCGGACGGACGTAGCAATCATGATGAAATTTTTGTAGACCGCAGCGCTCAATTGAAGGGGTTAGATTGTCATACAATTTATACAATTCCTATTTCAATGGTCTATTCTAATCAGGCGCCAAATCTCAAAATTGAATATGACGATCCACAGGTTTTACCAATGATTATGGTGGAGACTCCAGAGGGGAAAGTTTACGATTTGGGAGTCGCTAAAATTAGGGAAATTATTGATAGACGAGTTAGTAAAGTTAATCCAGATTTATCTTTAGAAACGGATGTATTTGAAAGTCGAGAAGTTTTAGATAGATTTTGTTTAATGAGTGGGGGTCATGTCCGGGATTTAATGTTATTAATGCAAAGTGTAATTAAACGTGCCGGGGGTAAATTACCGATTTCTGCCAAAGTAGTACAAAGAGCTATTACGGAGGCAAGACTTCCTTATAAAAGATCGGTTCAACAAGAAGAATGGCAAATATTAGTTAATGTTTTTCGTTCTAAAAGTATATTAAATAATCAGCAACACCGGGATTTATTGTTTAATCGTTGTTTGCTGGAATATACTTTCTTAGATGAAGAGGGAGAAAAGCAAACTTGGTATGATGTTCATCCTTTGATTAAAGGTGTTCGTGAATTTAAGGAGTTGTTAGAATGAAGCTTTAAAGAAGTCAGAAGTCAGATTTAGATCCCCCCTAACCCCCCTTAATAAGGGGGGAACTGCTTATGCTTAAAAAAGGTGGAATTGCTTAATAAGGGGGCAGTTTCAAAGTCCCCCTTTTCAAGGGGGATTTAGGGGGATCATAAATGTACTTCATTTTTATGAGAAATGCGATACTCAAATAAATTAATTTTTACCCACCAGAGCATTTTTCATCACAGGATTTCTCGAATTTATAGGGGGAAGGTTTCAAAGTCCGGAACTGCTTAAAAAAGGGGAACTGCTTCATAAGGGGAGAAGTTTCAAAGTCCCCCTTTTTAAGGGGGATTTAGGGGGATCATAAATTTTTATCCACCAAAGAATTTTTCATAACAGAAGTTCTCGAATTTATAGCGGTTTTTACAAAAGTAGATTACAAAACTTCTGCCTTCTGCTTTTAAGCCAAAATCTCTATATTTTATGTTAATGAAAACTACTACAAGGAGTTACTGGAATGAAGGGAGAAAAAGTTGTTTTGGAAGAGGATATACAGTCAACTTTTGCAGAGGAATATCAAGACCTATTGAATGTTGTCGGGTTTATTGAAGGTTTTGGTTTATTGTTTGTAGAATGTTCGCCTCCACAGGGAACAGAAATTATTGAAAAAATTCGGCAGGATATTCCTCAAGAAAGGGTGGAAGTTTTGCGTTTGGATAAGACTACTTATAATTTTTATAGTCTGGTAAAGGAATTGCCAAATTTAGTAGAGATTGATGTTTTGTTTGTGACTGGTTTGGAATATTCTCTCTATCAATATGAGGAGGATATGAAGGAAAGGGGTTTGGATAATAATGAGATTATTTCTATTAGTAGAAGGGGAGTACCTCCTGTTTTGATTAATTTGAATCAGCAGCGAGAAAGATTTAGGGATGATTTTGATATTTGCTTTGTGTTTCTATTACCAAGGTTTGCTTTAGATTACTTGATTAAACGTGCCCCAGATTTTTTTGATTGGCGTTCTGGGTTATTTCTGTTTCCTATGAATGAGGAATATTTACGACAAGAATCTTTAGATGTTTCAGCAAAAAAGTTAGATGATTATAAAGAACTTACAAGGCAAGAGCGTAAGTATGTATGGTTGAGAATTAAAAGTTTGGTTGATGATCAGAGACTTCCTGTTGAACAAAAAGCTAATTTGTTGGTGATCAAGGCTTTATTGGATAGAAAGTTTCAGCACAATGAAGAAGCAATATTAGCTTGTGATGAAGCATTAAAAATTCAAGCCAATAATTATGAAGCTTGGAATAATAAAGGCAATGCACTGAGAAATTTAGAAAGATATGAACAGGCAGTTGCTGCTTACGAAAAAGCTCTAAAAATTCAACCAGACTATTATTATGCTTGGTATGGTCAAGGCGTTGCACTGTTTTATTTAGAAAAATATGAACAGGCATTAGCTGCTTTTGAAAAAGCTCTAGAAATTCAACCAGACTTTCATTATGCTTGGAATGGTAAAGGCAATGCACTGAGAAATTTAGAAAGATATGAACAGGCATTAGCTGCTTTTGAAAAAGCTCTAGGAATTCAACCAGACTATTATTATGCTTGGTATGGTAAAGGCGTTGCACTGTTTTATTTAGAAAAATATGAACAGGCATTAGCTGCTTTTGAAAAAGCTCTAGAAATTCAACCAGACTATTATTATGCTTTGAGAAACAAAGGCATTGCATTAGAAAATTTAGAAAGATATGAACAGGCAGTTGCTGCTTACGAAAAAGCTCTAGAAATTCGACCAGACTATTATCATGCTTGGCATAATAAAGGCATTGCATTAGAAAATTTAGAAAGATATGAACAGGCATTAGCTGCTTTTGAAAAAGCTCTAGAAATTCAACCAGACTTTCATTATGCTTGGTCTGGTAAGGGTAATACCTTTTTACAATTAAAACTGTATCAACAAGCAATAGCTGCTTTTGAAAAAGCTCTAGAAATTCAACCAGACGATGAAAATTATATTATTTACCTTGGCTTAGTTAAATATGAAATGGGAAAGATAGATGAAGCTATAAAAAACTGGCAAACTGCAATTGAAATAAATAACCAAAATGTAGAACCTCAATTAGCAATAGGAGTTGCCCTATATAAAAAAGGTGAAATTTCAGCAGGTTTAACAATGGCAGAAACAGCATTAAAATTAGACAAAAATTGGGGAAACCTGCAACGGCTCAAAAAAGAAAATTGGAGCGATAAACTATTAGCAGATGCAGAAAAATTATTAGAAAATCCTCAGATAAAAATATTACTATCTCAGACAGTTGAAGAAGAAAGAAGCAAGAAGAAAGAAGCAAGAATAAAAAATGGATGGGAACTCAAACCCCAACCAATTATAAACACCCTGTAGACGGCGGAGAATTAAACTCAAAATCAAAAGATAATTCCGCAACAAAAACTCAACAATAAACCATCAATCCCACATTCCGCACCACAAAATATAGCAACCGAAGAAGGAGTCAGGAGACAACCCACCCCTCGCCCCTCCCCCTCCCAGGAGGGGAAAACAGGAGACAGAATTTTAGAAGAAAATTATAGCTGCCGTGATTGAGTCATCATCAGAGCAAGTATTTATGCGTAAATTTT
>NZ_JAAHGK010000266.1:0-6934 GCF_010672505.1 Okeania sp. SIO2B9
TGTTATGCAGTCCCAATGACAAGGAAGGATTGCCAGATTTGAGGACAGACTTACCTTATGTGCAACAGAAACAGCATGAGTATATGCAAAAATTGATGGATCTTGGCATCGATGGTTTCCGCTTTGATGCTGTCAAACACATTTCTGTTGAGGATTTGGAAAAGATAGTCGAAATTATCCCTGAAGATAAGTTTTATTATGGTGAAGCGATCGGTCGCAACTTTGACGAGAGCATGAAATATATTCCAGTGTTTCCCAAAGTAACAGATTTTCAACTGGTTAATACCTTGAAAAGTGCTTTTACTTACGGGGGAGACTTACGCTCTTTAATTAATCCAGTAGATACTCAGCGTGCTGTACCTGGAGACAATGCGGTTACCTTTGCTCGGAACCACGATACTTGGGCAATAGGACAGTTTGATAATTGGAAATTTGACAAGAACGATTTAGTTTTAGCAACAGCTTACGTTTTAGGGAGAAAAGAAGGAACGCCTTTGATTTTAACTTTTGATGCTTTCGACCCTACAATTGTTGCTGGCACAAAATTTCACCAACAAATGATGGGAGAATCTCAATATTATCGCAATGGTAACGAAATTGCTGACAGTGCGGACAGTCCTAATTTACTCTTGATCGAGCGTGGAGATAAGGGTTTAACCATTATTAATAAAGCTGGTGAAACATTTGATGTCAGTGCTGCTAAAATGCCTGGTTTAGGAGTTGGTTGTTACAACGAACTACAGTACGACTTTGAAATGTGTGTAGACTATGGCGGTGACGGTCAGAAGTATATTAACAAGTGGGGTTCTCCTAATCGTGGTGGAATTGAAATCGGTCCCCGTACCGCATTGTTCTTTGTCAAAAATGAGGCTTAAGTTGTCTCTTTGATGACCATACCAGATTAATATTGGTGAGGATAGCGATCGCCGTACAATGAATTTATTCATATTTGATGGCGATCGCCTCTTTCTGTAATCTTCTAATTTGAATGTACAGAATGTGGCTTCCAAGCTGACAGAGACTTTAATGCTGCTGTCAATTTGGATATTTGTGTAATTAGGTGGAATTTCCACCGAAATTATATCAAATTCGGTAGCATCGGTTTCAACAATTAATAATTAACAATTAATAATTAATAATTACCTCTTCTTATAAAGAAGCTGAAGATAGAACATTATTTTTATACCAAATTAAGCAGATTTGATATTAAGTCTGCTATTGAAGATAAGTTGCAGACTGCGGTCATATCATGTCCACTGGTATCGTTTGTGTAAAAGTTAGGGTGAATATCTACAGGAAATTTAAGTTTTTTCCAGCTTTTAAGCCTTCTCTCCTAGATAACTAAAGCCTTCTTCCTTACCCTTACCTTACAATACCAATGCTACCGGACTTGATATCATTCGTCTACTGTCAAACAGGAAGCTAGACTCCTAAGTTCAAACCATCATTTGGGTAATATGAAATACAAAAAATTGGGCGTTGCATAGTTGCGGGATGATGATTAAATTTGCACGCATCTGAAACTGTTAATAAACTAAGAGCAAATTTTTGGTCAGATATCAAAATCATCCCTTGATAATGCAACGCCAAAAATTGTGCTAGTTATACCAATTCACTTTAAAGATGTCACAAATAGTTTCAAACCCCCTATGTGAAATAATTGCCTGAAATTACTGTAGCATCAAACTCTTAAGCCTATAAAATCTTACTTTTGACTGTCAGATATGCGTCTTACATTCTGTTCGCGGAGCGTTTCCGCAGGAAATAGGAACCTCACCAATTAGCACTTGATGCATGACTTTTAACTTCCGTGAAACGGTATTAGAAATTTCCTCATCACCCAATCACCCATCTCCTTTGCTTGTATCGTGTTTCATTAACTGATAATCTGGCTAAGGACAGCGATCGCCTATAATTTGATTCAATTGTTTGATAATAATTCATATTATTATCAAAGACTAAGTATAATGACTTTAACACGTAATCCAAATCTAGATCTAACTACACTCTTCTCTCCTGAGCAGAAAGGGGAGAAAGATCAAACAGATCCCCTGATTGACCCTTGTCCAGATTGGTGGTGGACTGGGCTGCGACCTACAGAAGTCCTAAAAGCATTGCCGATCCCAAATCTAGCCACCTGCACGCGCCGCGAAGTTCTGGACTACTTTGATAATGGCTGGCTAATGACCGAAGTTTTGTTGTCAGCACTACAAGGAGAACAGGCATTCCTCGATCCACCCTACCACCAACTTCGTCATCCTCTAATATTCTATCTATGCCACCCTGCCGTACTCTACATCAATAAGCTTCGGCTAGCTGGACTCATCCACGAGTCGATTAATCCATACTTCGAGCAATTGTTTGAAACAGGTGTTGATGAGATGTCCTGGGACGATATGTCCAAGAATGAAATGGATTGGCCGTCAGTTCGTGAAGTTGTTGAATACAGACGCAGCACCTACAAAATTATCCGGGAATTGATTGAAACCCTGCCCGACCTGGAAGACAGCCATCCACCGATTGCGATGGACAATCCCGCATGGGCACTATTCCTAGGATTTGAACACGAACGCATCCACATCGAAACCTCCAGTGTCTTGCTACGAGAGTTACCACTGTCGGTTTTGCGTCGTCCAGAAGCATGGCCAAACCTGCATCCTTCAGCATTTGCAGAGAGTCATACCGTTGAGAACGAGTTAATCGCCATTTCCAGCAAAACTGTCACCTTGGGTAAGCCTTGGAGAGAACCCTATTTTGGTTGGGACAACGAGTATGGTTCACGGCAGGTAAGGGTTCGGAGTTTTCAAGCCAGTCAATACTTAGTTACTAATCGTGAATTCTACGAATTTGTTGTTGCAGGCGGATACCAGGAATCGAAATACTGGACAGAAGAGGGCTGGGCTTGGAGGCAAAATCGCAATACTAAATGGCCTACTTTCTGGGTTGCTGATGGACCAGCAGGACTGCACCAATACCGACTGCGGACAATATTTGAGGTGGTAGAGATGCCTTGGTCTTGGCCTGTTGGTGTCAACTGGTATGAAGCGAAAGCCTACTGTGCCTGGAAGACTGAGCAGGATAACAGCCCTGCACCCTACAGACTTTTAACGGAAGCCGAACATCATTGCTTGCGTAGGGGCAACCCGCCAGTTAATTTGAATTTAACTTGGGGTTCGGAAACTCCAGTGAATGCTTTACCAGCTAACGAAGCTGGATTTTACGATGTCTTCGGCAATGTCTGGCATTGGTGTGAGGATGACTTCAATCCCTTAGAAGGGTTCCGCGTTCACCGGATCTATGATGACTTTAGTACCCCTTGCTTCGATGGCGAACATAAGATGATTCTTGGTGGCTCTTTTATCAGCACTGGAGATGAAGCCACCCAGTGGGCAAGGTTTCACTTCCGGCGTCACTTCTTCCAGCACGCAGGATTCAGGCTTGTGCGATCTGATGATGGTGACGCAAGCTGCGATGCGGTACTGATTAGTAGCCAAAGCAATGGAGTTAAAGCCTATGAAGGTGAGAAAATTTTGGCAGAAAACCTGATGCTGCATTATGAGTTTGCTGATGAAGTAATGCCATACAATTTCGGCCCCAAGAATGCCGTGGGATTTCCCCAGCGTATTGCTCAACTAACCTTGGAGACAGCCGATCGCCTGGGAATCAAGAAGGATCGGGCAATAGATGTTGGCTGCTCCGTTGGTGGCTCAACCTTCGAGTTAGCCCGGGGATGCGAGTCAGTGTTAGGGATCGACCTCAGTGTCACCTTTATTGAAGCAGCCGAAACCCTACGTCGCAAAGGCAGACTAGCTTATAGTCGTCGGGATGAGGGGGAAAACACCAGCCAAGCTGAAGTTTGCTTGCCAGAAGACTTGGATCGCCGTATAGTGAATTTTCGCCGTGCCGATGCCTGTGGGTTGCCCCCCGAACTCGTTGGGTTTGATGTGGTGTTAGCGGCTAATCTTATTTGTCGTCTACCTAGTCCTAGAGGATTTCTCGGTCGGTTGTGTGGCGCACGCGGTCTAGTACGGCCAGGTGGACTACTGGTGCTAGCCACACCGTTTACCTGGGATGAGCGTTTCACTCCACGGGATGCTTGGCTGGGCGGACATGATGGTGAGGATTCCTTGACTGTATTGCAAGGAGAGCTAAACCAAGATTTTGAGTTGCTCGACACGCAGGATATGCCCTTCCTAATTCGGGAACACGCTCGTAAGTTTCAGTATGTGGTATCCTTGGTCAGTTTGTGGAAGCGGCGTAGCGACTAAATGTATCAGGACTTACGCAAAATATTAAGTCATACACCATCTGTAGGGGCGATTCGCGTTTGCGCAGCATTCCGGAGGAAATCGCCCCCTACTAGATATGCTGGTTATGCGTAAGTCCTGTGTATATTATTGCTAATGCGCTTGTTATATAAAATCCAATTGAACAGTCGTCATTGCGACGATAGGAAGCAATCTCAAGGATGCGCGGAGATTGCTTCCTTCCACTCCGTTCCAGTCGCAATGACTTGAGTATAGTAATTATCCAGATTTGATATTATAGTAAAAAAAATTTAGAGGGTGATAGAAAAATGAACAAATTCAAAAGTATAATCGACAGGGCAAGCAGTGAAGCAGATCAGGAACTTAAAACCCTACAAGAACTAGAAATCTTTGTTCTAGATAATTCTGTTCGTGAAACCACTGTGGGAACTGCTCGTGGTCATGTCCTTGAAGACAAAATAAATATCTTAAAATCTATTGCTGAAACTGAACTAAATGAAGTGATTCTTGGCACTTATGGTTCTAACAGAAATGTTGATGACCAAATTCCTAAACATTGGATCGATCTGGGTGGAACTTTAGATAATATGTGGGGATTTAGCGAAGCTTACAGTGCTTTAGATAAATATGGAGTTCCCATTGATGAGCCAGCAGATGGATTGTTGGAAATGGTCAACGATCATAAGATGAGTAATGCGATTATCGAAATAGATTTATGTAGTCCTGCCATCAATTATCAGCAGTTCGATCTTAACCAATTTATTTTAAACCAAGTGGAGTGGGGTAATAAAAATTTGATGCCACGGGGCGAACAAAAACTTCCTCCACGTCTCCTTGTAAATTTGAGAGATTTCGCAAATTTTGAAACTGATACAGAGGGTTTAACCAGAGCGCTCCATCTCGTTGAAGCTTTGGGTAATCTGCCTAGCGATCGGCGTCCCTTTGGACTGATGATAGAGGAACCAACGGGTTTTTTGCTGCCAGAAACTGTAAGCAAACTGACTAGCATTATTCGTGAAACCATGATTTCGGCAAATTGGTCAAATGGTAAGCTACTTGTTCATGTACATTGTGGTTTTGGTTTGGCAGAGTCAACGGTTTTAGAAGCATTGGCAAATGGTGCTGATGGGATATGGAGTGCTGTTTGCAAGGCTGGAGCAGCTTTGGGTCATTCATGCTCAAGTATTACATTAACAAATCTAGCTAGGCTTGGCAATAAATTTGTAACTCGTACATACAACCTGCCAGCCATTATTAAAGCTGCGCGCAAAGTACATACAATTGCATCAAAAGAACCTGTCCCTAGGGACCAGGAAGTTTATGGTAAGGAAGCTTTCGATCTCGTGTTCGGTGGATGGCATGGATTCATGGGAGATAAAATGGGTGCCGTTGCTAGTATGATTGGTGTCAAGCAGACTGTAAGAATCAGCGATTTTGCCAATGCCGAAATGCTACGTCAAGCTATGATTGAACGATTCGGCGAACCAGAAAAAACCGGATGGGATGAAAACTTATGCAAAAAGATGGAAGAAAAAATTGATGATCACTTAATTCGCGGACAAAGCTTTGACTATAATACTATTACTGGGTTAGCGCAATTATACGAATATAGCGGAGGATGTATTTCATCGTCTATGCTGAAAATTATTACCTCAGACAGCGATGTTCCTGATGAACACCCACTGATCGTTAGTCTCAAACAACGATGGAAAAAGTTGTCAGAAAAAATTAATTCGCCGTCTCATGAAAGTATAGAGGAACTGACTTCAAAACCTAGCATATTTTGGCAAAACCCAGAGATTCCTGAAACAATGGAAGAGATACCCATCAATCATTTTCTTGATGATATTTTCACAGGTGTTCATGTCACAGGAAAACAAAGGGAGATGATTAGCAATTTGTTAGATGTTGACGGTAACGGTTATGTATCTTGGCAAGAGTTTTGCTTTCGTTTGAAATGGACTATACAACAGAAGGGTGTACTCTACTACCCAACACCGGAAGCATTAATTTTGGGAACTTTTGAATTCATCTTACAGCAATTTTAATATAGCAATTCCCATACTGGTGAGGTACAAAATTTTAGGTTTGAGGGAACAGGGAACAGGGAACAGGGAATAGATAAAGAAGAAAAACAACTGTACCTCATAACTTTGGGAATTGCTATCATGTGTGTAGACTACTGTGGTGATGGTCAAAAGTACATTAATAAATGGGTTTCCCCTAATCGCGGTGGAATTGAAATCGGTCCCCGTATCACATTGTTCTTTGTTAAAACAGAGGCTTAATATCAAGTCCGGTTGACAAGTGGTGATTAGCGACGAAAGGAAGTAATCTCTTAAACCTTTGAAATAACTTCCTTTCACTCCCTTCCAGTTGCTGTGTGCCAGGCTATAGTAATTATCTGGATTAGCCTTCTAATTACAAACCAACAATTAATAAAGAAGGTGGAGTCAAAATTGCTCCTGATACTGCATCTTCTCTCTAAATCAGTCATCATATCAAATCCGGTAGCATCGGTGTAATTAGATAGTTAATCTAGGAGGACCGAGTCAACCCACCCCTCGCCCCTCCCCCTCCGGTGGAGGGGAAGGACCTCCTCAGGAGGGAAGAGAATGCGCGAAACATTTGCTCTTGGATGAAGATGAAAATTTTTTTTATACCGA